>CAURVH010000023.1:0-4467 GCA_963528645.1 uncultured bacterium | reverse complement strand
TCGTAGGTATGTCTTACGGTTCATTGTTTGACGCAACTCAAACTAAAGTTCTTGATGTTGACGGTAAACAATTGGTTAAAGTTGTATCATGGTACGACAATGAAATGTCATACACTGCACAACTTGTTCGTACTCTTGAATACTTTGCAAAAATCGCTAAATAATTCCTGAGTCGATAAAAAAGCAAGGCCTTCTGGTCTTGCTTTTTCTATATAGAAAAATGGATGCTAGTGTCATCCGTTTTGTTTTAATTCGGTTTCGAAAGTATCCGAGGGGGCAGTAAAACTCAATTTTTCTAAAGTGAGTGGGTGGGTAAAGGAAAGGCGAAAAGCGTGAAGCATTAGCCGACTTGTTTTTGATCTAGAGTTATAGAGAGGATCACCCACGATAGGATGTTTATGATGAGAAAGGTGAACACGGATTTGATGCGTTCGACCGGTCTTTAGTTTACAACGAACAAGAGAAGTCTTATTTGGAAATTTCTTTAATCGACTCACCTGTGTTTCAGCATATTGCCCCTTTTTAGAATCCACCACCCGTTTTCTGCGGTCGTGTCGATCACGACCAATGTTATCTCGGAAGATAAGTTCTTTACTCTCTACTCGTCCTTCTACGAGTGCCCAGTACTCGCGAGCGATTTCTTTTTTCTCCAACAAGCGATTGAGGATAGGTAGGATAAAAGGATTTTTAGCAAAAAGCACTAAACCGCTTGTTTCCATATCCAGACGATGAACGACATAGCAAGTTTGGCCAACGTAGGCAGAGACATGGTTGAGAAGGGCGATTTCATCAGGTTGATTTCCGTGAGTTTTCATTCCCTCAGGCTTGTTGACGATAATGAGATGTTGATCTTGGTAAACTTCCTCAACAAGGTCTGGGTTGCCCCAAAGGATTTCCTTTTTGGGATAGTCTTCCTCGTCAAAAGTCAACTGGCAAATATCTCTTGGCTTGACCATCTCGTTCCAGTGAACTTGTTTATGATTGATTAAGATATTCTTCTTGGTTCTTAGAACATGGCGAATCTTTCTAGGAATGAGGAGTTGTTCCTCTAGGAATTGTTTGACCGTCATTTGAGGCAAGGATTCGGGTAATGTAAATGTGAATTGCATACAGATATTGTAACAAAAAAAGCCCTATTTGGATAGGGAGTAGCTAAATTCTTGAGTTCCTATGGTGAAGATGATAAAATAAACGCATGAAATTAGATAAATTATTTGAGAAGTTTCTTTCTCTCTTTAAAAAAGAAACGAATGAATCCACGGAGTCTGATTCGACTAGCATGCGTCGTTCTCGGAGCGATAGAAAAAAATTGTCACAAGTGGGCCCAGTTCGGAAATTTTGGCGTCGTTATCATCTTACAAAAATCGTCATCATTTTAGGGTTAAGTGCAGGTTTGCTAGTTGGGACCTACCTATTTGCAATAGCCAAGTCGACCAATGTCAATGATTTGCAAAATGCCTTGAAAACGCGAACTCTGATTTTTGACCGTGAAGAAAAAGAGGCAGGAGCCCTATCAGGTCAAAAGGGAACCTATGTTGAACTGACAGATATCAGTAAAGACTTGCAAAATGCTGTCGTCGCGACAGAGGACCGTTCCTTCTATAAAAATGATGGGATTAATTACGGTCGTTTCTTTCTAGCTATCCTTACAGCAGGTCGTTCTGGAGGGGGGTCCACCATCACTCAACAGTTGGCGAAAAATGCCTATCTTTCCCAGGACCAAACCGTTGAACGGAAGGCCAAGGAGTTTTTCCTTGCCTTAGAGTTGACCAAGAAATACAGCAAGGAGCAAATCCTTACTATGTATCTCAATAACGCCTACTTCGGGAATGGGGTATGGGGTGTTGAAGATGCAAGTAAGAAATATTTCGGCGTATCGGCTGCGGAATTAACCCTTAATCAGGCGGCGACTCTAGCCGGGATGCTCAAGGGGCCAGAGTTGTATAATCCGTTGAATTCCATTGAAGATTCGACCAACCGCAGGGATACTGTTTTGCAAAATATGGTTGCGGCAGGCTATATTGATAAAAATCAGGAGACCGAAGCGGCTGGGGTAGATATGGCTTCTCAACTGCAAGATAAGTATGAAGGCAAGGTTTCAGATTATCGTTACCCGTCCTATTTTGATGCAGTTGTCAACGAAGCAGTTTCCAAGTACAATCTCACAGAAGAAGAGATTGTCAACAATGGCTATCGCATCTATACAGAGCTTGACCAAAACTACCAAGCAAACATGCAGGTTATTTATGAAAACACTGCGCTATTTCCAACAGCAGAAGACGGAACGCATGCCGAATCAGGTAGTGTCGCTCTGGAACCCAAGACTGGTGGAGTGCGTGGAGTTGTCGGTCGCGTAGCTGGTGATGACAAATCAGGATTCCGTAATTTCAACTATGCTACTCAGTCTAAGCGTAGCCCGGGTTCAACTATCAAACCTTTAGTGGTTTATACTCCAGCTGTGGAAGCCGGATGGGCTCTGAACAAGCAACTGGACAACCACACCATGCAGTATGACAGTTATCAAGTAGACAACTATGCGGGTATTAAGACATCTCCAGAAGTACCTATGTATCAGGCCTTGGCGGAATCACTCAACCTACCAGCAGTTGCGACTGTAAATAAATTGGGGATTGACAAAGCTTTTGATGCTGGTGAGAGATTTGGCCTGAATATGGAAAAAGTTGACCGAGTTCTTGGAGTTGCTCTTGGTGGAGGTGTGGAGACGAATCCTCTCCAGATGGCGCAAGCCTATGCAGCATTTGCTAATGGAGGTCTGATGCCTGAAGCGCATTTCATCACTCGTATCGAAAATGCCAGTGGTCAGGTCATCAAGAGCCATAAAAACTCCCAAAAACGAGTGATTGATAAGTCTGTAGCTGATAAAATGACCAGCATGATGTTGGGAACTTTTACAAATGGTACAGGAATTAGTTCGTCACCAGCAGATTATGTTATGGCTGGTAAAACGGGTACGACTGAAGCTGTTTTCAATCCGGAATATACCAGTGACCAGTGGGTGATCGGCTATACTCCAGATGTTGTAATCAGCCACTGGCTCGGCTTCCCAACAACAGATGAGAATCATTATCTAGCAGGTTCTACCTCAAATGGAGCTGCCCATGTCTTTAGAAGTATGGCCAACACTATTTTGCCTTACACTCCAGGTAGTACCTTTACGGTTGAGAATGCCTATAAGCAGAATGGCATTGCGCCAGAAAACACGAAAAAGCAGGTCGTTGAAAATGAGACGAACCAGTCCGAGGATCCGCTAGGAGATATTCGTAGTCGTGCTCAAAATCTTGTAGACGAAGCGGGACGTGCGATTTCGGATGCAAAGATAAAAGAAAAAGCCCAGACAATCTGGGACTCTTTCGTCAATCTCTTTCGTTAAGAGGCTTGTCAAAGCCTAGGTTTCTTGTTATAATAGATAAGATGGAGGCGTTATGGCACTAAAAAAAGCAAGCCTAGCTTGTGCAGTTTGCGGTTCAAGAAATTATTCGATTAAAATTAGTGGGAACCCCAAGCCAACACGACTAGAAGTAAATAAATTTTGTAAACATTGTGGAAAATATACGACACATAGAGAAACGAGATAGGAGAGAACGATGGGTTTTATTAAGGATATTTTTAAACTTCTTAAGGAAACAACATGGCCAACTCGCAAAGAAAGCTGGAGAGATTTTCGCTCAATTATGGAATACACAGCCTTCTTTGTGGTTATCATTTACATTTTTGACCAGTTGATTGTTTCAGGTTTGATTCGATTTATTAACATTTTTTAGAAGAAAAGCGGAAGACTTCTGCTGGCTTTCTTCTATTATGTATGAAAGGAAATATCATGGATAGTTTTGACAAAGGATGGTTTGTTCTACAAACTTATTCTGGCTATGAAAATAAGGTAAAAGAAAATCTATTGCAACGTGCGCAAACATATAACATGTTGGATAATATTCTACGCGTTGAGATTCCAACACAAACCGTGCAAGTTGAGAAAAATGGAAAGAAAAAGGAAGTTGAAGAGAATCGCTTTCCGGGTTATGTCCTTGTAGAAATGGTCATGACAGATGAAGCATGGTTCGTCGTTCGAAATACACCTAACGTAACAGGATTCGTCGGGTCACACGGGAACAGATCAAAACCAACACCACTATTAGAACAAGAAATCCGTGATATTCTGGTTTCAATGGGACAAACTGTTCAAGAGTTCGATATTGATGTTGAAGTTGGCCAGACAGTCCGCATCATTGATGGCGCTTTTGCAGACTACACAGGTAAAATTACTGAAATTGATAACAACAAAGTGAAGATGATTATCTCTATGTTTGGTAATGATACGATTGCAGAAGTAAATCTCAACCAAATTGCAGAATTATAACCCCAGGGAGGCAGTGCCTCTCTTTTTTATGCAGTTTAGGTAGCGAGAAGTACAGAAGAGGAGAAGTAGATCAAAGACTAGGTTCTTTCTGC
>CAURVH010000022.1:0-4698 GCA_963528645.1 uncultured bacterium | reverse complement strand
CGCGAGTCGCCAATTTTTGAGCGTAGGTTTGCAAGACTTCTGCACGGTGTTCAACGTAATCATTGACGTTGATTGTGATATAGAACGTTCTCGAATAGCGATTGTAGAGGTAGTTTTGCGCCAAAAGCTGAAGTGCTTTCAATACTTTTCCGTGGTAGCCAATAATACGACCTGGTTCATTGGTATCGATTTGAAGATTAATCGTACGACGATTGTAGTCGCTTGAAATCGTCCCTTCAACATCCATATCGTCCACAATGGTTTGAACATAGTTAGCCACTTGAGTTGCTACTTGTTCGATGTCATAACTCGGCTCCACCTTCAAACCTAGATCTTCCAAAGACTGGCTTTCTACCGATTCTGACATAGATACAAATTCTTCACACTTTGCTGGGTCTTCCACTCCAGTATCTCCGGTCTGCAATTCATTTAAAATCGCGATGTGACCTGTTTCTTCTAAGATCGTGCTAGCATGTTTCTCATTTTTCAAGATCTCAGCCTTGATTTCATCAGAAACACCCTGACCTTCCTCTTCTATTTTTTTAATCGCCTCAACAACATGACCAAGATCAACTGTAGCCTCTGTTACTGTCTTAACAGGTTCGTTTTGTTCATTGATTTCTTTCGGAACACCTTTTACAGCTTGTTGATTGGCCTTAATCACAGTCGTCTCACTAATCGCCTCAATATCAACTTGAGCTGGTTTTTTCCCAAATAAGCCTAAAAAACCTTTCTTCTCTTTGGACACGACCTTGATGTGAGTCTTCATTCTCGGAATACCTAACTCTTTCAATCCTTTCTGGATTGCTTCTTCAACAGTTGAACCTGTAAATAATACCATTATCAGATTCCTCCTTATTATTTCGTTTTCTGAGCCTTTTTCTTGGCTTTTCTTTTTCTATTTTTCAAATCTTTTTTAGCTTGTACTTCCGCCTCACGCGCTGCAATAATCTTAAAAGGATTATTTAAGAAGTAGGTTTGCAAAACTTGATAAGCATTGGATACTGCCCAGTACAAGGCTACGCCACTAGGTGAAGAGATGGCAAAGATAAAGATCAGTACAGGCATCCCGTACATCATCCCTGTCATAGCTCCACTTCTTTCAGGTAAAGCCTTATTCGATAACCAACTACTTAAGAAGGTAAAGACTGCCGCCAAAATCGGAAGGATAAAGCTTGTGTCTACTCCCCCAAGGTTCACCCACAAAAAATGCCCTGTTTTCAAAAAGTCTACTCGAGTCAAGGCTTGGAAGAGAGCCAAGAGAACCGGCATTTGAATCAAAATCGGCCAGAGAGAAGAAGAGTGTTTGACCCCTAATTCTTTATAGACCTTCCGCATCTCCTGGTCCAGCTTGGTTCTACTTTCCATATCACGACCTGGATATTGTTCTTGCAGAGCCTTGATGCGTGGTTGAGCCTCTTGCATTTTTCTAGAGGCCACCATCTGAGTCTGAAAGACTGGCAATAGAATCGTACGAATCAGGATCGTAAAGAGGATAATCCCCACTCCGATACTAACGTCAAAGGACAAGAAGCGGATGATTTCAGCAAAAAAATAGACAAATTTACTCCATATATCTGTAGAATCTGCTGCAACATCGCTCGTCCCACAGGCTGTCATGACAAATAAGGACAAGCCCAGCAAACTAGTCAACTGTAGTTTCTTTTTCACTCCTAATTCCTTCCCGGTAAATCTTTGATAACTTTAATACGTGGAGTAGATTTTTCTCCATTTCTGCATAATCCAAGCCTTCAACCCCTTTTCGAGCAATTACGACAAAATCAACGTTATCAGCTAACTGCTCCCTTACACTTAGCAAAATGTGTCGAATCCGTCTTTTAATTTGATTTCTAGTGACTGCATTCCCTAATTTCTTACTGACGGACAGCCCTACTCGAAAATGACTTTTCTGATTCTCCAATTGGTAGACAACAAATTTACGATTAGCAAAACTTGTTCCATCCGTGAAAATAGCCTTAAAATCTTTCTCTCTTTTTACACGAAAGCTTTTCTTCAAAACTCCACTCCATCTATTAAATTACTACTATTATACCATAAATTTCAAAAAAGCCAATAATGACAAGGTTTTAGACTGTTTTAACAACAAAAAGTTGGGAAAATTTATCTCCCAACTCCTTTTTATTGTATCTTATCTTGTAATTTTATTCAGTTCATCTTACTTTTTCAAGCGTTCAACGTCACGAGCGATGACCAATTCTTCATCAGTCGGGATGACTAAGACACGAACTTTAGCAGCATCAGTCGAAATATCTCCTGTAGCGCCAAAGACATTCTTTTCAGGATCCACATCACAGCCGAACCAAGAAATGCCTTCAATAACCATCTGACGAATCGTTACAGAATTTTCTCCAATTCCGGCTGTAAAGATAATGGCATCTGCACCGTTCAAAACTGCCAAATACTGACCAATATACTTTTGGATACGATCCACAAAAATCTCATTTGCCAGCTGCGCTTTCTCGTCACCTGTACGCATAGCTTCGTGAATATCACGCATATCGCTTGATCTCTCAGAAACACCCAAAAGTCCTGACTCACGATTGAGAATTCGACTGATATCCTCTGGTGTATTAAAGTCATCTGTATGTTGCATTAAATAGGGGATGATAGCTGGATCAATATCACCTGTACGAGTCCCCATCATAATACCACCAAGTGGAGTGAAGCCCATGGATGTATCAACAGACTGACCGCCTTTGACAGCTGTAATAGAACCACCATTTCCAATATGACAAGTAATCAATTTCAATTCTTCTAGGGGGCGACCTAAAATTTTAGCTGCTTCTCCTGCTACAAACTGATGACTTGTCCCGTGGGCTCCATACTTACGAACCTTATTTTCAGTATAGTATTTGTTTGGAAGAGGATAGCGATAGGCTTTTTCCGGCATGGTTGTGTGGAATGAAGTATCAAAAACAACAACGCTCGTAATATCTGGAAGCAATTCCTTAAATGCGCGAATTCCTGCTGCGTTGGCTGGGTTGTGGAGAGGTGCTAAAAGTCCCAATTCCTCAACTTTTTCGAGTACATCTCCCTCTACCAAGGTTGACTCTTTGAAATATTCACCACCAGCCACAACACGGTGCCCAACACCAGTTATTTCATCATAACCTTTGATGATGTCAAAACGAATCAGATCATCTAATAAAATCTTAACAGCTTGTGTGTGATCGTCAATATCAAGAATTTGTTGTTCAGAACGGCCGTCGAATTTTACAGTTGAGATTGAATCCTTCAAGCCAATACGTTCAATCAAGCCTTTGGCCAATACTGTTTCTTCTGGCATTTGGTAAAGTTGCCATTTCAAACTCGAGCTTCCTGCATTGATTGCAATTGTTTTAGTCATAACATGATACCTCTTTTAAGCGTTTTCAACTATTATAACAAAATTTACCTTATATTTCAGTACCTTTGCTCCATTTTTGAAAATTTTCTTTGAATTTCATTAGTGTAGCTGGATCATGCAAACTTTCTAGCGGATACACTAAAGGATGCAGCTCCTGTTCAGTTTTCTTCTGTAAAACGAAAATACTCTTAGCCTGACTAGCCGTTGAGAAAATATCCTCTGGCAGAGTGATGATGGCAACAAGACTCACTTCGTCTTTGAGCCAATCTTTTAACAAATCACTTTGAGGACTGGTCAACAAGTCACTCGGAGCTAGAAAAATAGCATAGCCATCTGACTTGAGGTACTTGAGACCTTGCTCCATCAGCAAATGGTGGGCATAAGTATGCTCTTGGCTAGAAGCCACTTGATAGCGTGAAGCAATGGTGTCATCTGGGTAATAGCCGACAGGCAAGTCGCTAATGACCACATCGCTTTCTTTAAGCATTTGCGGACGAACAGCGTCGCCTTGAACAAATCCAGCCTGCAAGCCGATCACATCTGCCATACTAGCCGCCAAATCAATCAGCAAGTCATCCACTTCGACTCCCAAGTAATCCACTTTTTTAGCGAGAGAAGTCAAGAAGGTAGCGCCAAGAATTCCCATGCCAGAACCCATTTCAAGGATGCTTATTTCCTCTTTATGAAGCAACTCTTCCACAATAAGTACCAAGAGGAGGGCAATGGCATCCGGCGTAAACTGGTGATTGGCCTGCAAAGGCTCCGTTTGTCCTGCCTTCATCAAGAGAAACTGGTAGGTCTTGAGCCACTCTTCCTTGCGAAGTGCTAAGCGCTTAAGGGCTTGATTGTTCTCTTTGACCTGCTCTAGCTCGGTCTCACCATCCAGGTAGATACTATTTTGCTCTACCAAGGCGTCATAAAAGTTGGTCGACAAATCACTTTGGATGATTTGGACATTCTCTAGTAAATA
The DNA here is from genome assembly GCA_963528645.1 of uncultured bacterium. GTDB lineage: Bacteria > Bacillota > Bacilli > Lactobacillales > Streptococcaceae > Streptococcus. The sequence goes on along the minus strand of CAURVH010000022.1, from coordinate 361 downwards.
CGTATAAGCTTGTTCTATTTTTTCAAAATTCATATTCCTATCTTATCAAAATTCCCCTATTTTTTCCATCTGAAGAAAAAAATCACTGCTTTAGTCAGCGAGTGATTTTTGGGCTATAGTTAAAAAGAGCTCTGCATAGTTTCCTAGGAAAAGACCTTCAGCACTATAAAGAATCTGACTGCCAATGCTCGAAAAACCAAACTGGGCGAGCTTGTTTTCCAGTTCAGCCAATTCAAAGCCGTGATGGTTGGTATCTGTCTTGACAAAGTCAGCAATGAGGACTTGTCCGTTCTCCCTAAGGTGACGGTGAAACATGGCAAGAGTCGCATCTAGATCAGGCATATGATGAAGAACTCGACTG
>CAURVH010000021.1:0-5252 GCA_963528645.1 uncultured bacterium | reverse complement strand
AAACATGAGCTCCCAGCTTACACAGGTCCCTTATCAACAGTAGGCGACCAGGCAGCACCGACAGTAGAGAAACCAGAGTTCAAGCTAAGTTCGTTAGAAAAAACTCAGACTTCAGGAGCACCAGTTCAAATTGCCAAAGAAGACAAGAGATTGCCAGAAACTGGTGAGAAACAGTCAGAAACAGCTATTTTCTTGGCAAGTGTTGGACTAGCTCTATCTGCTATCTTTGTCGCAAAAAGTAAAAAAGAAATTAATTGACTTTGAAAAAAGAGATATTTCGTAGAGGGGCTTTGTCCCCTCTTTTTCTATATGAAGGAAGAGATTTATGTTTAAGATGCAAGGTCAATAAACTTTATAGTATAATGAATAGAGAGGAAAAAACGATGAAAGTGATTGATCAAGCCTTACTAGAAAAAGTCATTATTGAACGTTCTCGTACCAGTCATAAAGGAGACTATGGCCGTCTGCTCTTGCTTGGTGGGACCTATCCTTATGGTGGAGCCATCATCATGGCTGCCTTGGCAGCTGTAAAAAGTGGTGCAGGATTGGTGACCGTTGGAACAGATAGGGAAAATATCCTTGCTCTATACAGTCATTTACCTGAGGCTATGGCCTTCTCTCTTCAAGATCAGCAATTGTTAAAAGAGCAATTGGAGAGGGCAGAAGTTGTCTTATTGGGACCTGGTTTACGAGACGATACTTTTGGAGAAGAACTAGTCAAACAGGTCTTTGCTAGCTTAAGACAGAATCAGATTTTGATTGTAGACGGAGGTGCCTTGACTATTCTCGCTAGGATAAGTCTGTCATTTCCTTCTAGCCAGCTTATCCTAACTCCCCACCAAAAGGAGTGGGAAAAACTGTCTGGAATTACGATTGAAAAACAAAACGAAGGTACAACAGCTAGTGCTTTGACTTCTTTTCCTCAAGGGACGATTTTAGTTGAGAAAGGTCCAGCGACTCGTATCTGGCAAGCCGGTCAGCCTGAATATTATCAATTAGAAGTCGGAGGCCCCTATCAAGCAACTGGTGGGATGGGAGATACACTTGCTGGGATGATTGCAGGTTTTGCAGGTCAGTTTCACCAAGTCAGTCTCTATGAGAGAGTGGTGGTAGCGACTCATCTTCATTCAGCTATCGCGCAAGAACTTGCTCAAGAAAACTACCTTGTCTTGCCTACCGAAATTAGTAAAGCTCTTTCGAAAGCAATGAAAAAAATATCTCAAAAAGGCAGCTAATATTTTGGTTGTCTTTTTATGTTGATGTAGCTTTGTTGATAAAGTTTTCAAATACCTCAGAACCAGCGACCAACTGCTGAACTTGCTTGAAATTCTAACTTTTAAGGTCTTGGTTTTTACTCAAATTCGCAATTAAAGCGAGATTGTTATCAAAGTTGAGGGGTGTCAAATCATGCTTTTTTTGATATAATTTTTAATGATGAATGCGAGAAATGATCGGTATGTGGTCGTTGATTTAGAGGCGACCAGCACCGGAAGCAAGGCAAAAATTATTCAAGTAGGCATTGTGGTGATTGAGGATGGTGACATCATCGATCAGTATGCGACCGATGTCAATCCCCACGAACCCTTGGATTCTCATATCAAAGAATTAACGGGTCTGACCGATCAGCGTTTGGCTGCGGCACCAGAATTTTCTCAGGTGGCCGGAAAAATTTTTGAATTGGTTAAGGACGGTATTTTTGTTGCGCACAATGTACAGTTTGATGCTAACCTTCTTGCAGAATTTCTCTTTTTTGAAGGATATGAATTGCGTACACCGCGAGTGGATACAGTTGAGCTTGCCCAAGTTCTGTATCCTCAGTTTGAAAAGTATAACTTAGGTATCCTTTGTCAAGAGTTGGGCATTGAGCTGGAACATGCCCATACTGCCCTGTCAGATGCTCAGGCAACAGCTGAACTCTTGCTTTACATGCGTCAAAAACTTTTTGAGCTACCTAAAGGGCTTTTAGAAAGCTTGTTAGACCTTGCAGACAACCTTCTCTATGAAAGTTATCTGGTGATTGAGGAGGTCTATCAGCAACAATCTCTCTTATCTTCGCCAGACTTGATGGAACTTCATGGGCTTTTCCTGAGAAAGGAAAGCAAAGCCTTAGTCCCACGAAAGTTATCCAAAGATTTTGCTAAAAATATTTCTTTATTGGGGCTAGAGGAGCGACCGCAACAGTTGGAATTTGCGGAGAAGATTGAGCAATTACTGGAAGAACACCAGACTTCCTTTATCCAAGCTCAAACGGGACTGGGCAAGACTTATGGTTATCTCCTCCCAGCTTTGAATTTGGAGAGTCAAGCAGGTATCCTAGTGAGTGTTCCGACCAAAATTCTTCAAAATCAGATCATGCAAGAAGAAGGTCAACGCCTAAAAGAGGTCTTCCATATGGAGATTCATAGTCTCAAGGGGCCTCAAAATTACTTGAAACTGGATGCCTTTCACCGAGTTTTCCATCGATCTGAGTCCAATCGTCTTTTCACACGCTTTAAAATGCAACTGCTCATCTGGCTAACGGAGACAGAGACTGGTGACTTGGACGAAATCGGGCAACTTTATCGCTATCAGCATTTTCTGCCAGAACTAGTCCACGATGGCAAACTTTCAAAGAAAAGTTTATTTGCTACAGAGGATTTTTGGAAACGAGGGCAGGAAAAGGCCAAGACCAGTCGTGTTCTTCTGACCAATCATGCCTATCTGGTCACTCGTTTGGAAGACAATCCGGAGTTTGTCGACAACCGTTTGGTGATATTGGATGAAGCTCAAAAAATACTGCTAGCTCTCGAAAATCTGGCTCAGCAGGCTTATCGCCTTGAGGAACTTGTAACCCAAATTGAAAAGTCCTTGGAGACAGAGGAAGATTTGGTTCAGAAACGCTTGCTTGAGAGTATCGGCTTTGAATATCGTTACCTGATGGAGCACTATCAGTCAGGTCTGAAGAATGGAAAGTGGTTGGATTCTCTCGAACAGTTGCGCCAGCATTTTTCGGAGCTAGCTCTCCCAGAGTATAGAGAGATTGCAAACTTTTTCACCTCGGACCGTGAATTTTGGCTTGCTGCAACTGAGAAGTCTAGCAAGGATGTCTTGATTTGTTCAAGCAAAAAAGGCCGCTTTGTACTAGCAGACCTATTGCCAGAAGATTGCAGACTCCTAGGAGTATCGGCCACTCTTGAAATCAGCAATCGGGTTTCCCTAGCAGATTTATTGGGATTTCCAGATGCTCCGCTTGTTAAGCTTGATTTAGCAAAACAGGGGCAACAAGAAGTCTTTTTAGTCGATGACTTTCCTCTTGTGACAGAAGTTTTACCTTTTGACTATGCTAGTGAAGTGGCGTCTGTCATCCGAAGCTTACAAGCCTTCCAAGAACCTTTATTGGTTTTGTTTACCTCAAAAGAGATGTTGCTGGCAGTTTCGGACCTGCTCGACCAACCGCATCTAGCTCAGTACAAAAACGGGGAACCAAGCCAACTGAAAAAACGTTTTGAAAAAGGCGAACGCCAGATCTTGCTCGGAACAGGTAGTTTCTGGGAAGGAGTTGATTTTTCAACCCATCCTTGCGTAATCCAAGTGATTCCGAGATTGCCTTTCCAAAATCCCCAAGAACCGTTAACCAAAAAATTAAACCAAGAACTGCGCCAAGAAGGGAAAAATCCTTTCTATGATTATCAGTTGCCGATGGCTATCATTCGGTTAAAACAAGCCCTGGGTCGTACTGTTAGACGATCTGACCAAGGTTCGATTGCTCTAATCTTAGACAGCCGTGTCGTCAGCAAGCGTTACGGCAAACAAATCGCTCAGGCCTTGTCAAAAGAAAGGGCTGTTCAGGTTCTTTCTAGAGAACGGCTAGAGCCTGCTGTAGCTGATTTTCTCCAATTCCGTCGCAATAGAATGAAAGAAAAATCCAAGAAAGAGAAGAGGTAAAAAATATGAGACGTTCCTTCGACTCTCGAGTCGATTATAGCCTTCTCCTACCAGTGTTTTGTTTACTGGTGATTGGAGTAGTGGCCATTTATATAGCAGTTAGTCATGACTATCCAAATAATGTGTTACCAATACTAGGCCAGCAAATTGCCTGGATTTCCTTGGGCCTTGTCATTGGTTTTGTGGTCATGTTCTTCAATACCGAGTTTTTATGGAAGGTGACTCCCTATCTTTATGGTCTAGGGCTAGCTTTGATGGTCCTACCTCTTGTTTTCTACAATCCGAGTTTGGTAGCTTCTACAGGTGCCAAAAACTGGGTATCAATTGGTGGAACGACACTCTTTCAGCCATCGGAGTTCATGAAGATTTCCTATATCTTGATGTTGGCTCGAGTCATCGTACAATTCACTCAAAAACACAAGGAATGGCGACGAACTATTCCCTTGGATTTCCTATTGATTGGTTGGATGATTGCCTTTACCATCCCAGTCTTGATCCTCTTAGCACTACAAAGTGACTTAGGGACTGCCTTGGTCTTTGTAGCTATTTTTGCAGGCATGGTTCTCCTTTCAGGTGTTTCATGGAAGATTATCATTCCTGTTTTTGCGACAGGAGTGACTGCAGTTGCAGGCTTCATGGCCATCTTTATAAGCAAGGATGGACGTGCCTTCTTACATCAGATTGGGATGCCAACTTACCAGATCAACCGCATCTTGGCTTGGCTCAATCCCTTTGACTTCGCGCAAACAACGACTTACCAACAGGCGCAGGGACAAATTGCGATTGGAAGTGGTGGCTTGTTTGGGCAAGGTTTCAATGTGTCCAATCTCCTCATTCCAGTACGTGAGAGTGATATGATTTTCACAGTAATTGCTGAAGACTTTGGCTTTATTGGTTCGGTCTTTGTCGTTGCCCTGTACTTACTTCTCATCTATCGGATGTTGAAGATTACTCTCAGGTCAAATAACCAGTTCTACACCTACATTTCGACTGGATTTATCATGATGTTGCTCTTCCATATCTTTGAAAATATCGGTGCCGTGACAGGCTTACTTCCTTTGACAGGGATTCCTCTACCTTTTATCTCTCAAGGGGGCTCCGCAATTATTAGCAACCTCATTGGTGTCGGTCTCCTCTTATCTATGAGTTACCAGACCAACCTAGCGGAGGAGAAAAGTGGAAAAGTTCCATTCAAACGAAAGAAAGTCGTCCTAAAACAAATCAAATAAGGAGGCCACTATGGCAAAAGTAGCAGTTATTTTAGCCCAGGGTTTTGAAGAAATTGAAGCCTTGACAGTAGTCGATGTCTTGCGTCGAGCAAACATTTC
>CAURVH010000020.1:0-5805 GCA_963528645.1 uncultured bacterium | reverse complement strand
TGAAAATTTTATTGTGAAAAGAGTAACTTGAATCACTACAAATCACCTTTCAACATTATTATTATATAACTATTTAAGTAGAATTGCAAGTATGGGCGTTGTTTTTCTCTCTTGCTTTTCTACTTTTCAAGTTCCTTCATTCCCTAAGCTTTTATTTCTAGGATCTTCTATCCTATCCGCATAATCTTCTCATAGTTCAACTCTAACTTCAGAAATAGGACTATGAAAAGAGACAGGATAACTCCTGCCTCTAGGCTGATAAACGATTATTTACGACGTCCTGGACGTTCTGCATAACCATAGTAAGCATCTGCCATGATTTCTTCCATGTCAGCTACCATTGGTAAGCGTGGGTTTGCAGGTGAACATTGATCTTCATAAGCAAGCAAGGCGATTTCATGCAAGCTGTCTTTCCAAACTTTTTCATCGATTCCAAAGCCTTTGAAGTTCATTGTGATTCCGACTGCTTCACCAAGATCGTAAACTGCTTTGGCATAAGCTTCAACCGCTTCTTCTGGAGTTGAGTGAGGCAATCCAAGCATTTTCGCGATGTCTTGGAATTTCTCATCAGCTTTCCAGTAGTTGTACTTAGGCCATGTAGTGGTCTTAGATGGACGAGTACCGTTGTAACGGATGACGTATGGAAGCAAGATTGCGTTTGTACGTCCGTGAACAGTATGGTGAACACCACCAATCTTGTGAGCCATTGAGTGGCTCATACCAAGGAAGGCATTAGCAAAGGCCATACCAGCCATTGTAGACGCATTATGCATTTTTTCGCGAGCTTCTGGGTCAGCTGTCTTAACAGATTTTTCCAACCATTCAAAGACAAGCTTGATAGTTTGAAGTGCAATACCGTCTGTGTAGTCGTTAGCAAAGTTTGAAGTGTAGGCTTCAGTAGCGTGAGTCAAGACGTCCATACCTGTATCAGCAGCGATGAAGTCTGGAACGGATTCAACCAAAGCAGGGTCAACAATGGCAATAGTTGGTGTCAATGAGTAGTCAGCCAATGGGTATTTGCGGTTGTTTTTCTTATCAGAGATAACGGCAAATGGTGTTACTTCTGAACCTGTACCTGAAGTTGTTGGGATACCGATGTATTTCGCTTTCTTACCAAGTGATGGGAAGCGGAAGGCACGTTTACGGATATCCATGAATTTTTGAACCAAGTCACGGAAGTCGATTTCTGGTTGTTCGTAGAAGAGCCACATTACTTTGGCTGCGTCCATTGGAGAACCACCACCAAGAGCGATGATTGTATCTGGTTCAAATGCTTTCATCACTTCAGCACCACGTTCTACAGTTGTGATGTCTGGATCTGGTTCAACATCTGAGAAGACTTGGATCGTTACACGGTTGCTACGTGCGTTCAATTGATCGATAACACGTTGAACAAAGCCAAGTTTTTCGATAGATTTGTCTGTAACGATCATAACGCGTTCAATATCTTCACAAGTTTGAAGGTATTGGATAGAATTGCGTTCGAAGTAAATTTTTGAAGGAACTTTAAACCATTGCATATTATTTCTACGTTTCCCTACTTTCTTGATGTTTAGAAGGTTAATAGCGCTCACATTATCACCAACTGAGTTGCGTCCGTATGAACCACATCCAAGTGTCAATGATGGGATGAAGGCATTGTAAACGTCACCGATACCACCGAAAGTAGATGGAGAGTTCCAGATAATACGCATAGCTTTGATTTCTGTACCAAAGCGTTTAGCAAGAGCTTCGTCTTTTGTATGGATAGCTGCTGAATGACCAAGTCCGTTAAACTCAACCATTTGACGAGCTTTTGTAAGACCGTCTTCTGTATCTTCAGCTTTTAGGACAGCGATAACTGGTGACAATTTTTCACGAGTCAATGGTTCTTTTGGTCCTACTTCTGCACATTCTGCAGCCAAGATGTTTGTTCCTTCTGGAACGCTGAATCCTGCTTGTTCTGCAATCCATGCAGCTGGTTTACCAACGATGTTTGCATTTAGTTTAGCACCTGCACAGTTCTTGCTGTTGGCTTTCACACCGAAACAGAATTCTTCAAGAAGGGCTTTTTCTTTTTTGTTTACAAAGTAAGTGTGGTATGATTTAAATTCTTCTACAAATTCGTCATAGACTTCTTTATCAATGATAACCGCTTGCTCTGATGCACAGACCATACCATTGTCAAATGATTTAGACATGACGATATCATGAGCAGCTTGACGGAGGTCAGCAGATTTTTCTACATAAGCAGGAACGTTTCCGGCACCTACCCCAAGAGCTGGTTTCCCACATGAGTAAGCCGCCTTAACCATAGCATTACCACCAGTTGCAAGGATAGTTGCAACACCTTCGTGGTTCATAAGCGCTCCAGTTGCTTCCATAGATGGTTCTGTAATCCATTGAACACAGTTTTCAGGTGCTCCAGCTGCGATAGCTGCATCACGAACGATTTGTGCTGCGTGAGCAGAAGATTCTTGAGCTGATGGGTGGAAAGCAAACACGATTGGATTACGTGTTTTCAAAGCAATCAATGATTTGAAAATAGCTGTTGATGTTGGGTTCGTTGTTGGAGTGACACCACACACTACACCGACAGGTTCTGCAATTTTAGTCAAGCCTGTAACTGGATCATCTTCGATAACTCCAACAGTTTTAACACCACGCATATTATTCACAACGTGCTCACAGGCAAAAAGGTTTTTTGTAGCCTTGTCTTCAAATACACCACGACCAGTTTCTTCAACTGCATGTTGAGCAAGAATTCCGTGCGCATCAAGAGCTGCAACTGAAGCTTTCGCTACGATGTAGTCAACTTGCTCTTGATTCAACTTGCGCATTTCATCAAGCGCAACCAAGGCTTTTTTCACTAACCCGTCGACATGCTTTTCAGCAGCGAGTTGTTTTTCCTCAGGTGTTAACGTTTTTTTATCAGCCATATTGTCCTCCATAGCCTTCAAGGATTTAATCCTTTGTTAATTTTTTCACAATTTTATTATAACTCTTTTTCAAGACTTTGTAAACCGTTTCATAAGCATTTCACAAAGAAATTTTATGAGATTGTGAACTTTTTCTCAATACACCTGCGCAATAGAGTTTTGTCTGGATGATTGTGAAATTATGAAAAATATTTTTTTATTTCACAAAGTTTTTCTAGTTGATAGTTAGTTATCGAATCCAAGCGTAGAAAGCGTTTTCTTTATGATTTTGAAAAATAGTCTCCTAACTTGGAGACTACTGTTTTTGCTGAAAAACGCCTTGTTTAAAGGTCCCTTCATAAACAACTTCTTGCTCTGTCGTCAACTTCCCTTGACCTTCAGCCTGGCCATTTACAAAATCGCCTTCATATTTCCAGCCATCTTTTGATTGGAAAGTCCCTTTTCCATTAAAGGCTCCATTATTGAAATCACCTGTATATTGGTCTCCATTTTCAAAGGTCAGGGTTCCTTGACCATTCATTTTCCCTCGTACCAAGGTACCATCATAAACAAGCGCACCACCATCAAGTGTCAGGACGCCCTTTTTTGGTGTGTTTAGTAGAAAAACTGACACGGCGCAGATAGCGATTAGAAGGACTGTTACAATCTCTATACGTGGGCGAGTTAGATAAACTCGATATTTTTCGAAGATTTCTTTAAGCTTTTCCATTGTCACTCTCATTTTCTAAACGATCTAGCCAGCTTTGGCATCCACTTGTGATACGCGCATAGGTTTCCTCAAAATCTCCTGTGTACCATGGATCTGGAACACTTTCAGATGCAAAAGAGTAGATTTTGTGCTGTAGTTCCTGAGGACACATGTGACGCAGATCTGAAACGTTTGAGGTATCCATACCGATAATGTAATCAAACGACTCAAAGTCTTCTCTGCCAATCTGAAGCGATGTTTTATCTTTGTCATACGGGATCTGATATTGCTGGAAAATTCCTTGCGTTCCCTTATGAATCGGATTGCCATGTTCCCATGATGACGTCGCCCGACTCTCGACTTGGTAATCGCTCGTCATAGATTTCATCACAAACTCCGCCATGGGGCTACGGCAAATATTTCCTAGGCAAACAAATACTATTTTTTTCATCCCTTTTCCTCTCATCTCATAGAAAAACGGGAGTGACAGATCCCGTTTTATTCTTCGATTGCTCCGCTTTCGTCAACAACTGTTCCTTCCGGTGTCACAGCTTCTTTAAGCGGCAAAACTGTCTTGATAGCAGCCAATTCAAAGGTCAAATAGACCCCGTCTACATCAAGAACAATTGTTTTCTTCTCAGTATCTACTTCATCAACTGTTCCGTAAAGTCCACCAATTGTAATGACTTCATATCCTTTTTGAAGCTTGTTCAAGCTTTCCATACGCTTTTGTGCTTGTTTCTTTTGAGAACGTTGCATAAAGAACATCAAGGCAAACATACCTACAAGCATGATTAAGAAAGTAATATTTGGATTCATTGTTTTCTCCTTTGTATTTTACATAGGACTACTATATCAAATTTCAGCTACTTTTACAAGATTGTGCCTTGTTTTTATGCTGATAAAAAAATCAGAGCTTTCACTCTGATTTCTGCAATTATTTCAAGTTTTGAACGACTTTGACTAGATTTTCAACTGTAAATCCGTACTCTGCCAATACTTTTGGTGCTGGGGCAGATGCTCCAAAGGTATCAATACCGAGAACGGCACCATCAAGACCAACATATTTGTACCAGTTTTGAGTTGCCCCCATTTCGACTGCAACACGACGGCGAACTGCATTTGGAAGGATTTCTTCCTTGTAAGCTGCGTCTTGTGCGTCAAAGATATCTGTAGATGGCATGCTGACTACACGGACTTTTGCACCTTGACTAGCCAATTCTTTGGCAGCTGCGACAGCCAAATTCACCTCTGAACCAGTTGAAATCAAGATAGTATCAAAGTCCGCTGCATTTTCATAGACAACATAGGCACCTTTTGCAACCTTGTCAAAGTCTGTTCCCTCTTCGACAATCAAGTTTTGGCGTGTCAAGACAAGAGCGGTTGGTGTTTTTTCACTTGTCACGGCAAGATACCAAGCCGCTTGAGTTTCACGCGCATCTGCTGGGCGGAAAACATTTAGATTTGGCATCGCACGAAGACCTGCTAGGTGTTCAACTGGTTCGTGCGTTGGACCATCTTCACCAACTGCGATTGAATCGTGAGTAAAGACATAAGTCACAGGAAGTCCTTGCAAGGCTGACAAGCGGACAGCTGCTTTCACATAGTCAGAGAAGACGAAGAAAGTACCTCCGTATACACGAAGTCCACCGTGAAGGGCCATCCCGTTCAAGATCGTTCCCATTGCAAATTCACGAACACCAAACTGAATGTTGCGGTTCAAGCGATTAGCGTCATCTTGAAGTCCGTCCGTTTTGATATAAGTCATGTTTGAGTGAGCGAGATCAGCTGAACCACCTAAGAAAGTTGGCAACTTGGCAGCTACAACGTTCAAGGCATCCTGACTTGAATTACGAGTTGCTTGAGAGAAACCATTTTCTAAGGCTGGGAAGTCTGCCGGAGTCACTTCAACTGGATCGCGTCCGTCAATGATGGCTTCTACTTCTGCAGCCAGTTCTGGATGTGCTTCTTTATAGTCAGCAACTAGTTTTGTCCAAGCTTGATAAGCTGATGCGCCACGGTCTGCAACATTTTCCTTGAAATCAGCATAAACTTGCTCTGGGATTTCAAATGGTTCATAGTCCCAACCGAGCGCTTGGCGAGTTGCTGCAGTTTCATCTGCTCCAAGAGGAGCACCGTGTACGGCATTAGTTCCTTGTTTGTTTGGAGAACCGTATCCAATAACAGTCTTCACTTCAA
>CAURVH010000019.1:0-7520 GCA_963528645.1 uncultured bacterium | reverse complement strand
GTGAAACATGGCAAGAGTCGCATCTAGATCAGGCATATGATGAAGAACTCGACTGACAACAATCAGATCAAATTGCTGCTTCAAGGGATTTACCAGTAAATCCTGCTCCAAAAACTGGATATTCTTGATTTCTTGTTGCTCTGCTTTCAAACGGGCTTGCTCCAGCATTTTCTCCGATATGTCCACAAGGGTAACCGACTTGGCCTGCTTGGATAGGGGCAAGGCTAATAGACCTGTCCCACCACCGAAATCCAGTATTTCCTTGTCTGATAGAAGATCAATCTCTTTTTCAACTGCTTGACAAACCAAGTTTGCAAGAAAGATATTTTTAGGCGAATCAAAGGCTTCTGCTTTGTGATTAAAATCATGTTTCATGCTTTTAGTTTATCACAAAGTAGTTGAATTGACTAGGAATTGTCTTTCTTATCTTTTGTTGCTTTCTGATTGGTTTGCTCACTTGAGTTAGTTAATGATTGTTTCTCCGTATCTGTTTTCTTTTCCTTGGTTTTCATCGGAGGAAAGAGAAATTCATAGTTGCCCTTATTCATACGAACACTTGTTGCAAAACCTGTTTTCGTATTGTGATACGTGACTTTTCCTAGATTAAAGGCTCGTTCTCCACTTTCTTGTTCAGCCTTATCTTTGCTTCGCTTGGCCATGGCAAAAGCGGCTAACTTTTCTTTGTTTAGGGCAAAGTCTTTGTGATGGGCTACTTGCCGATTCAAATAAAACTGCAACAAAAGACTAAAGATAGCTGCCATGGTGACTGCATATAGGAGAACACCTGCCTTAACTTTTTGCTTTTTCCACACGATAGATGAACTCCCTTTCTAAACCTTTTTGAAATTGGAAGCGAAAGCGAACCAATTGATTTTCCTCTGTAATCTGAGCGAATTTAAGTCCATAAACCATAGGCTGATAGCCCCGGCCACTGCTATCGGTTTTCCGAAAGTCGTCCGATTTAGACTTGCTCATAGCGATATCTTTGCCATCTTGCTTCACATAGAGGCGATTGCCTTCCACCTTTTCAAACTGTGAACGCTCTAACTCCGCCTCCAGCTGATCCACAAACAAGAGCCACTCCTTTTGCTCGCTTTGCTGCTGGTAACGAACTTCTGAAATGAGGAGCTGGCTCATAGCTTGAAAGAGGAGCAAGCTCCCGCTAATGACGATAAGGGCAATCAGAGATTCTAATAGAGTGAACGCTCTTACCTTACCGCTCTTTAAGGTCGAGCAACTTCTCTGAACCATGGTAGACCTCCAATCCTTTTTCATTAGAATACACCTGAATCTCCACTCCGTTTATGTTTACCTGATTTTGACCTGTTTGCAGAGCCATCTTAGCCACATGTAAGACTTCCTCTTTTTGCAAGATTTCTGCCTCTTCTTGTCTATTTTTCTGAATTTGTCCCAAGAGGAGAGTTGCAATACTGGCAAATATGGCTAGCGCTACTACTGCTTCTAGTAAGATCACTGCCTTAATTTTTAGTTTCCTTAATGCGTTTAATTTTCCCATTTCCTAGATATAATTGATAGCGAATCGCTCCTTTGCTGGTCTGAAATTCAACCTTAGCCAGGGACGAATTGCCCCCAGCTCGATCAAAATGAATCGTTTGTCCAGATGGTGCCTGAATCCCTTTGGGAACAGTCAACTTCTGACTGCCATTGCTGATTGTCTGCCCATCTAAATTCAAGCTGGTCTTTTGCTGACTGGCTAGACTGCGTTTTTGAGTTTCCCGATAGAGTTCTTCAAATTCCATAAAGAAAATCTGCTCCTCTACCGCTGCAAAACTGGACTGGACTGAACCAGACAAGCCCAAGGCAATGATACTCACAAGTCCCAAAACCAAGAGACTTTCCAGCATGGTAAAGGCCTTAATCCGCAACAGTTTGACTTGTTTTTTGTTTTGCATAGTATTCTTTATAAGCCTTGGCCTGCTCTGCTGTGATACGGCCGTCCGCCTGTAATTTACTTAGGCTAGCATCTTCATTCTTGTCCAGACTATAGAGTTCTGCCTGACTTTCCACCACCTTAACAACAGCAGCTTTCCCTTTGTCATTCACTGCATCCTTTTGTTTGGTCAAATTAGGCACAAAGAGCAAGAGAAGTACGCTAATGATTAAAAGGACCACCAACATTTCCACGAGAGTAAAGGCTTTCGCCTTGGCTTTTTTCAAATTTGTCATAAGTTTTTTCATTTTAAAAATTTACCTCCATATTTTGATACATGGGCATAAGCATTGCCGCATAAAGTAAAACGATAATCAGGGCCACAAAGATAAAGACCAGTGGCTGCACCAAATTCATGGTGCGGTTGACTCGGGTAAAAAAGGCTTCCCAAGTCTTTTCAGCATAGATTTCCAACTCACTCCCCAGCTTGGACTTGACTTCCCCATACTCGATAATGAGACTCAACTCCTTTTTAAAGAAAGGATAGGTCGCTATGGTTTGAGAAAATTCACGGCCATTTTGCAGGGCTTGAGCCAGATCTTGACCGATTTCTTTAAAGAGCTGAGAACCTTGTTCCTGCATGATCTGAAAAATCTGCGTCAGCTCCATTCCCTGTGAAACCATATTGCCCCATTCACGCGCATAATAGGCTGTCAGATATGCCTGGACAAAGATGCCAAGAAAGGGAATCCGCGCTAACATCGAGAAGAACCGCATCTTGGAACTTCTTTTGTAGAAAGTGAGGGCTAAAAGTAGAGACAGAGAACAAACCAACACTAGTCCCAGAAATATTTGTGGCAGATTGCCAATGATTTGAGTGGCAATATTGCTACTGTCCAGTTGGGGGAGCAAATAATTCCTCAATCCCAGCATGATTAGCAGGAGAAATCCCAGCAAAATCAAGGGATAAGTCGCCACTTCAATTAACTTTTTCTTGACCTTGGCTAGATTATCCAGATATTCTTCTATCTTTTCTAAACTCAGATGGAGATTGCCATGAATTTCAGCCAGGGATAGCTGGGTCACAATGGCACTTGAAAACCCTAAACTGTCCATCATTTCTGAGAAGGATTTCCCCTGAGACAAACCTTGGTGCATCTGGGCCACATAGTCCTTTTCCAGCAGGGCACTTCTCCCCAAGAAAGAAATAATTTCCACCAAATGAAAGCCACTGGAAAAAAGGTTGTTAAACAGGGTGATGATTTTCTTCTGCTTAGCTGTAGCTAATTTTTTCCGTTTCAGCCTGAAGACTTGTGATATGTCCATCTTTAAGAAGCTGGTCAATCTGCGCATTCCAGCTGGTTGGCTGGTGTTCTTGATAGTCTTGGTTTGCAAAGTCAACAATTCCTCCTCCCCCGATTAATCTCTGGTAGCAGACACCTTGCAGGACAACTGCTAACTCCTCCTCCGTCACACCCAACTCCAGAAGGCGTTCATAAACACCTCGGATACTCTTGGCATGAATGGTTGAAAAAACTGTCGCACCTGTCAAACTGGCTCTGACAACTGCACGCGCCGTCTCGCTATCCCGAATTTCACCGATAATCAAGAGGTCAGGACGATGTCGGAGAGACAGTTTGATCAGATTTTCATAGGTCAGTCCAATCGCCTCATTCAACTGCAACTGCAACATCTCTTCCTGCTTGATCTCGACAGGGTCTTCGATGGACATAACCTGCTGTCCCTTAAAAAGGGATTTGGCCAATTCGTGCATCAGCGTCGTCTTGCCACTTCCGACTGGACCTGCAAATAGATAGAGTCCTCTTTGCCTGTACTGCTTGCCCAGTTCTCCAATATCCTGAAACCAGAAATGCAGATCCTGCTCCTCATCGTGTAACAAACGAATGACCAAACTCTCATGTCCCCGATAATCTCCCACGGTGGACAAACGCAGTGAAGAAACCTTTTCGTCATACTGATAATCACAAGAACCCAGCTGACTGCGACGCTTTTCTCCTACATTCATCCCAGCCACAAACTTGAAATGACTAATCACAGCAGCTAAAACATCAAACTCATAGGAGTCAACTAAACACCTCTCATCACCAATTCGCATATGAAGTTCATAAGTAGCTTCCTTGGGAATGAAATAGATATCCTGAGCTCCTTTTTTCTTAGCAGTAGCAATAATTTTCTGTGCAATTTCTTGTACCATACCGCCCTCCTTATCTAACTATTCGCAAAAAAAATAAAAAAAGCAACTTAAAAAGTTACTTTTTTATCTCCATTTCATGCGGCAAGAACGGTGTTTTTCTTGACCTGTTTGTTTTTCGTAGCCTGGACGTAGCTTTTCATCGGGGATGACTTGCTCATCCTGTAAAAGTGCCAAAGAATGGTACTGCTGCAAATACTCATCGCACTCATCACACCAACGTTGGTCTGCAGGATCCCAAAAAATAGTCATCAAATCGCTCCGACTCTTATAAAGAGGATTCTTCTTTTCCAGCTCAAACCAGCATAATTTATAATATTTTAAAGCATCATAGTACTTGTTAAAAGAGCGACTCATAATGACATCTTCTTCCCAACCTTCTATGAACCACCACGGTTCAAAGTCCCCATACATTTCTATAACACGATACATTTTCACTACTTCCTTTGTACCGTATATTATAACGAATTTTCTAGAACAATGAAAGGATTTTGCTTCATTATAGAACAATCCTCTAGCTTTCTGAAGATACCTCTGAATAGAAAAGCAAAGGCTGAGTCATCACAGCCTCTGCTTTTTATTATGCTTGATAACGTTTCACACCATCTAGATAGGTTGCTACCAATTCCAAATCTTTATCTAGTACGATAAAGTCGGCATCGTAGCCTTCACGGATTTGGCCACAGACATCATCGATGTGAACAGATTTTGCTGGGTTGAGGCTAGCCATCATGACTGCTTCATGCGGATTCGCAATGCCCCATTCGACCACATTTTTCAAACCATCTTTGAGTTTGAGGATAGAACCTGCCAAATTGCCTGTAGATTTGAGGCGAGCAGTTCCATTAGCAACAACTACTGGGAATTCTCCCAACATGTAGTCGCCGTCTTCCAATCCACCCGCTGTCATACAGTCTGTGATAAGGGCAATATTTTCAGTTCCCTTTTGCTTGAGCAAAATATCACAGGCCTTTGGATCCACATGGTGACCATCACAAATCAATTCAGCGTAAGTATGTGGCAATTGATACATGGCTCCAACCATACCGAGTTCACGGTGAGTCAACCCACGCATCCCATTGTAGGCATGTACCCAAACGCTCGCTCCAGCATCGACTGCTTTTTTAGCTTCATCAAAAGTCGCATTTGAGTGTCCAAGAGCAACGGTCACTCCTTCACCCGTAACTGTACGAACAAAGTCTTCTACACCTTCACGCTCTGGAGCAAGGGCAATTTTATTAAGCAAGCCATTGGCTGCTTTTTGCCAAGCACGAAACTCATCCATACGAGGGTCTTTCATATAGGCAGGGTTTTGAGCTCCCTTGTATTTCTCTGTGAAATAAGGCCCTTCAAAATAGATTCCACGAATCTTGGCTCCACTTGCTTCCTGGTAACGAGCACCGATATTTTCAGTTACCGCAAGCAACTGCTCGTAAGAGGAAGTCAACGTCGTTGGCAAGAAGCTGGTAACACCCGTGCTAAGTAGACCTTCACTCATAGTATGAAGAGTTCCTTCGATGTTATTGTCCATGACATCAACACCGCCAAATCCATGAATGTGAGTATCTACAAGTCCAGGTGCAATACTATAACCAGTATAGTCAATCACCTCAGCTCCTTCAGGAATTTGTTCTACATGTTTTCCAAACTTGCCGTCCACAAGTTCCAAATAACCACCACGACGAACTCCGTGTGGGTAGAAAAACTGATCCGCTTTAATATAGTTAGGCATAATGATAACCTCCTTGATAGATTGATTCTAGAATTTATTATGTCAATTACATTATAAACCTTTCTTTTTCATTTGTAAATGGTATAGACCTATTTTTCATAGATATTTTAAAAGAGCTGGATTTCTCCAACTCTTTAATTTTATTTTGATTTTACAGGCAATTCTTGAGCAGCCTTAACAGCAGCTGCAATCGTCTCTGCGTAAAGTTTAGCACCTTCTTCAATCATGTTGCTATCATTTCCAAAGTGGACTTGGTCGGTTCCAGCCCAGATTTCAGGGTGCTCCTTAGCAACCTTATTCCAGTCAGCGATGCTCACATACGGATTCTTTTCAGCTAATTCCCGCGCATAAGTCGCATACTGCTCAACTGATTTGTAAGTCTCCTTGCTCTTGTCACCTTCATAAGGAGTTACAAGAATCAGATGGTGGCCTTTGGGAAGATTTTTAACTATCGTATCTAAGTCATCTTTATAATTCTCTGGTCCGTTTACACCCGTTGCAATGACAACTGTTTTTAGAAGTACCTTGTTCTGGCTGTTATTGAGCATGATGTCATTGGCTTGCTTGGTCGTTCGACTAACTTGGGCATTGATATTTGCTTCAGGAAGCGCCTCTTGCAAGGCTGTATTGGCTCGTAAGGCTACCGAATCTCCTATTAGGCTTGTTCCCTCCGAAATTCCAAGTCGGCTAGCCTCTGCTTGCTCGGCCAATTTCTTCATCTGATCCAGGTTGGTTTGGGCTTGTTTAAAACCATTCACCATCAAGTCTGTTTCAAAAGCTCCAACTTGGGGAGCCACAGCTATGATAATCAAGGTAATCAAGGTAAGAATGCCAGCACCACCAGCACTAATTGGTTTAATATGAGGCAATCGACTAATCTTCCGTATTAAAGGATTGGATTTACCGGCAATCAATGGCTCAATAATATAGAAGGATAGGATAGCAAAGAAATAAGAAAAGATGATTGTCAGTATAACAGCGGGCAGATTAGTCATCAACTGAGAAAAGATAATATAAAAAGGCCAGTGGAAGAGATAAACCGCATAGCTGGTATCCGCTAGAAAGGTGATTATCCGAGGTTCTTGTATCTCAGGCGTTTTCTCATGCAAGACACGCGCAGCAAAAATCATGATCACTGCCGCTAAACTTGCTAGCAAGAAGCCAAATAAGTAAGCAAACAGGTAGGTGAACTTGACAAAGAAAGTCACGAGCACTAATACCAAGAGACCTGCAGCGAACACCAGTAGATTCTGACGAAGATCCCACGTCCGATCAAATTGCTTTACCAAATCGCTCGTCTGACGGACACCCACAACCGTCGCCAAAATGCTTCCTAAAAAGAAGGGATAGACATGGGTTAGACTTGAAAAGTAGACAGATGAATAGGAACTAGCCATTAGACTACCAATAAACATGGAGAAAAAGCTAATGATGAAAGCTCCCGCAGAAAGGAGAAAGACCATCCCTCTCAATTGGCTACTAGATTTTGAGCGTTTGGATAAGAACCAAACCGCTAAGCCCCAAAGGATATAGTAGTGAACCTCAACAGCTAGACTCCAGTTGTGAACAAAGAGATGCGGAATGAACTGGGATTCATAACTTCCCCCCGTTAACATTTCGTAGAAGTTGGTCATAAAACCGAGAACTCCAGCAATCTGCCCACCAATTCCAGCAACATAGTCTTG
>CAURVH010000018.1:0-9150 GCA_963528645.1 uncultured bacterium | reverse complement strand
GGAACCCATGCATACCACCATTTTGAATCACCCTTGTGTTGACCAAGAACTGATTTTGGAAGGAGTTCGTGAAGAAGACGTGGTCCGAAGTCACGAGCCGGGTTCAAACCAGGTCCAGTAGGTCCACCAAGTGAAGTTACCAAAGCCATCACTAGGAAACCAAGTGCCAAGTGAGCAACTGAAAGTCCAGCAGCTGTGTGTGGTGCTACTTGAGCTTTTACTGCCAATTCACCTAAGTCAACAGTTTGACCAGCTTGAGTAGCCATTTGTTTCATGTATTGAAGAACCTCAGCACCGAAGAAGTTTTTAGTCAAACCAAGCGCTGCAAAGAAAAGAACAAATGAACCTACAAACTCATTTAGGAAACCGTTAACCGTTGCTGCGAAACGTGATTCTTTTGTACCGTGGTCGATGCTTGAAATCGTTGAGAAGGTACCCAAGATATTGTTTGGGTTTTCTGTTTTCAAGTAGTAAGGACGGTGAGTCGCTACAACCAAAGCTTGACCAAAAATTGCCCCCAAAACTTGCGCAAGGATGTAAAACGGTACTTGATCCCAAGAGAAAAGCCCGCTAACAGCAAGTCCAAGAGTGAAAGCTGGGTTGATGTGGTTACCAGAAACGTTACCGAACATCAAGGCTGGGATCATAACCCCCATACCATAACCAACAGCGATAACGAGCCAGCCACTTTGGTGACCTTTCGTACCTTTAAGTTCAACGTTGGCAACTGCACCATTTCCAAGAATGATCAAAATAGCAGTTCCCAAAAATTCAGTGGCATATTTAATAGCCCATGTAAAATCCATTTGATAGATTCTCCTTCAATTTTTTTAGACAATCCTTATTCTATCAATTTTTAGGCCTTTTAGCAACCGATTTTCTAAAAGAATCTCTGGAAAACGCTTTATTTAACGTATCTTTAAGAAAAGGACAAAAGAAGTCAAACTCCTTTTGTCCTAATCGTTATTCTTGACGCTGACCAAAATCTGCAATCATCTGCTCCATCTCTTGGCGACTTGAAGTGGTCAGCATATAAAGGTAGTCTCCTTGTAGCTCTGCGAAGGCTGCTGGCATGATTTTCTTGACCTTGAATTGTCGGCTATACTTGGAAAGCAAGTCCTCTTCTGTCTAAACAGCGAAAAAAGTTCGAAATTCTTTTAAAATTAAAATTACATATTCTTTAATATGTTCTTTTAAGAAAAGTTAACTCTTTCCACTATTTAAATTCATCTGATTCGTATATATCTGATGGTAAAGAGTTATTCATTACAAATTTCTCATTATTAATACGAATAAATTCTCCATCTATTAAGTCATAATTGTAATTAGTCCTACTATTTATTTCAATAAATTGATTTTCAACATTATTAAATAAAAATACGGTAACCTCTAGGTTACTACTAGTAATAGGTTCTGTGATTTGAATATTGTAAAATTTTTCCTTACGATTATAATCACATGAACTAAACTTCCTATAATCATCACTTCCTGTTTTGATAAGTCGTACAGTTTTATCATCTAAAATTATACCTATACTATCATCATTGTATTTTTCAATTTTTCCAATATATTCCGCTTTCTCATTATAGATAAAATTCTTTTCATCAAAAGTTAATATCTTACCCAAAAATATAATTCTATTGCCATCAATAGTTAGTATGAATTTTCTAACAATAATATCTTGCTTCGTAAACTTATTTATTGTAATCATATTCCAATTTCCGCATAAATATTTTTGATTAGATGGTAATCCAAGCATAATTTGAATTTTTTGTCTCAGTTTCTTAAAATAAATTAAAAATAAAAAAAGAGGATATGTTATTTCTAATACAATAAACCTATAAAGTCCAGTTAGTAATACCGTATTAAAGGAACCATTATTGAATTCAGTACGAGGAAAAATTAAAGAGGTAGTATAAATTACTGGAATCAAAAATAATATAGATATTTTAATCAACGATAGTTGTTGTTGTCGTTGTTTAGCTACTTTTATATTAAATACATCTTCTAAAGTATCTGTTTCAAATAATAAAGTTATGACTGCTGTGGTTGCTGAAACTAAAGCAGAAGAAGATGAATCAATAAAAAATAGTAAAATTGAAAAAATAATTACAAAAACGATTAAAAATGTTCCAGTCAGTATCGCCCTTGAATTTGATTTTTCTTTTATAAAACTCTCTATAGATATCGTGAATATAGAAAAAAGTAATATCCATTGTTGAGGATCATTAAACATGGAAAATAAAGTAAGAAACTCTATCAGACCAAATAAAATTGTTATAAAATAATTAAAGCTCTTTTCCAGTTTATTTTTTCTTTTTGAAACAAAGTAAGTCACTGGCATTTTTGTTAGAAGAAATACCACAAATAAAACTGATAAAACCTGATCTGTCATGCCAAAAATGGAAATGAAGTGAGATCCAAGAAATAACGTTATTATAAATATAATAGTGTCAATAATAGACGAGAGAAAAATAGGCTTTATTTCTTCTTTTTTCATTTTAAATTTATACTCCTTAAAATAAATTAATAGTTGATTTACAAAATATATTTAAAATAATAGAAAAATTTTCTATAAAACATCTTTGATAATAACGTTTATACAACATTATATCATATTAATTAAAATGGTTCAAATTCACTAACAATTAGTCTTCTATTCTATTAAAATAAAAGGGACAAAAGAAGTCAAACTCCTTTTATCCTTTTCGTTACTCCTGACGTTGACCAAAGTCCGCAATCATCTGCTCCATCTCTTGGCGACTCGGAGTAGTCAGCATGTAAAGGTAGTCCCCTTGTAGCTCTGCGAAGGCAGCTGGCATGATTTTTTTGACCTTGAATTGCTGGCTGTATTTGGCAAGAAGGTCCTCTTCTGAATAAACATAGTTGGCATTGGCACGACGTGATGTAGCTAAACAGTATTGTGGTTCAAACTCTGATGCTGGGAATTCTTCACCTGCAACAATCGCCGCATAACCTCGGTAGAGATCCAAAGAGTGAGCGAAGTTATAAACATCAATGGTAAAGCCACCTGCAGGACGATTATTGTACTCAATGGCAATGTAGTCGTCCCCGTCACGGAAAAACTCGATATGGAAAAAGCGTTCTTTCATACCAAATTCTTTGACAATGGCCTCGCCATACTTGCGCAGTTTGGGATCCATATCCTTAAGCACATAGTAGGAATTGTCCATCTTATAAATCATGAGATCAAGTGGTGTATGGGCGTAGTCAAAAGTCGTTGAAAAGACGATATTGCCATCCTTGTCCACAAGTCCGTCAAAGGTACAGATTTCGCTAGAAGTGACAAATTTTTCAAAGAAATAAACGGTTGAATGGTCCCATTCTTCCTTGAAGTGATTTACATCGTCTTCTGTCTCAAGCTTAAAGGTTGCTGCCGCTCCCACTCCATTATCAGGTTTGGCAATCATTGGTAGACCAATCGTCTCAACTGCTCTATCCACATCTGCTTCTGTATGGATAACAGCACCAGGTACCACAGGGACGCCTGCTTTTTTGAAAAGTTTCTTCATCTCAGACTTATATTTGGTCTTTTTGAGATCCTCTGGTTTGGCACCAAAGACATTAAATTGCTCACGAAGTGTTGCGTCCAGCTCAAGCCAGTATTCATTGTGGGACTCGATGCGGTCGATTGGTCCATGCTTGTAGAACAGAAAGGCAACAGCACGCTTGACTTCGTCTATGTTTTCAAGATTATCTACACGGAAATACTCGGTTAGGCCATTGCGCAAAGGTTCATCTAGTTGTTCGTAAGGTTCCTGACCAATCCCCAAAACAGTGATGCCTTTATTAGCTAGCTCGATGGTAAACTGTTGAAAGTTTTGCGGATAGTAGGGAGAAATAACAAGGTAATTCATAGGCAACTCCTTTTATAGATACAGGTGTCCAAGAAAATAGGGCATTTGTTTACGCCACCATTCCCAGTCGTGGGCGACATCGTGTCCCCATTCAGCAAACCAGGCTGGAATTTGTTTCTGGTCAAAGGCTTCTTTGAGCTTGTAGAAAGATGGTAGACCGTCTTGTTCCCAAGCACCAAGTCCCGTACAAACGACAATCTCCGCCTGACGGTAACGATCGATAAACCAGCCGTCATTCTGATTCCAGATATAATCTACTGGCGAATTTTGGTAAATAGCATCATCATTGTAGTAATCGCCGACAAAGAAACGCGCGTCGTAAACACCGCTGAGAGCAATCACCTTGGTAAAGACATCTGGATGCTGGAGAAAGAAATTGAGTGCATGATAGGCCCCCATCGAGCAACCTGTCGTCATCATGCCATCAAACCAACCTGTCTTATGCTTGATAAAAGGAATGGCCTCCTCAATTACATAACGTTCGTAGGCACGATGCATCTCTGCTTGGTCATGACCATTTTTCCAAGTGGCCAACCAGCTCTCACTGTCCACACTGGATAGAGTGAAGAACTGGACACGCCCTTCCTCGATAAAGGAAGCACAGGCATCAATCATGCCAAAATCATAGTATTCATTGTGACTGCCACCAGATGAAGCAAAAACAATAACTGGAATCCCAGCATGTCCATAACGGTTGAGGTACATTTCACGATTAAGATTACCACTCCAGTGGCTAAGGTTTTCAATATGCATTGGCTTTCTCCTTTCTTAACTTACCATTTCTCTGCAAAAAATCGGAGACAGTCTGGTAAATTTTCCGACCATGGAATCTCACTATGGATAGCACCAGACTGAACTTTCAAGACAAGATTATCCAAGCCTACTCCACCTGCAATCAAATCATGGTAATAGCGAAGCGATGAGTCGATATAGGCTTGCTTGATATTGCCAGCCATCAAGGTCTTGTCCGTATCGTCTGCTTCTTCTGTTCCTACATAAATGAAAATGCGCTGATCAGGCGACAATTTCTTACGCTCGATGTAGCGGTTAAAGGCTTCTTGGTGGAGCCAGTTAGCAGATGAAAATACACCTAGGCAACCAATTCGGTCTTGGTATTCCAGTCCGATAAACTGGGTAATATTGCCTCCTAGAGACGAACCAATCATGGCCGTATGCTGGCGATCAGCTTTGGTACGATAGGTTTCATCGATAAAAGGCTTGACCACCTCCATGACAAACTCAGCATATTCCACACCCTTACCGCCAAACTGCTGGCCCGGAATAGGAGATTCTTGAAACTTCCAAGCCGCGTACTCATGCATCCGCCCTAAACCATCATTATCAATGGCTACAACAATCATGCGACTAATGTCAGGATTTCGCTTAATAGCCGGAATAATCTTCCAAGAGTGTCCGATATAAGACTCCTTGCTGTAAAAGACATTTTGCCCATCATGAAAATAAACAACAGGGTAAAAACGGTCTGTGTCCTTCTCGTAGTCCTTTGGCAGGAGAACACGCACACGACGCTCTTTTCCAGTATAAGGAACCTTGAGTTTATGTTCTTTCATTTTTAAGTAAAAGTAGGAATGATTCATTGTCAGAAAACTCTCTATATTCAAAATTTTATCTCATTATACCATAAAAATAGAAAAAAAGTCAGTAAATATCCATTTTAAGGATAAATAACTAACTTTTTCATTTGTTTTTCTGAATTCTTCTGGATTTTCTGATTAGAGGAGATTGTCAATCAAGTTATCGACTTCATCTTTTTTAGCTTGAGGTGTAATCTCAGTAATCATGATACCAGCCACTGCTCGCTCAACCAAGCCTTCAACATCCATGCGTGCTTCATACTGTTCCGCATTCTCTATCTTAGGATTGGTCTTAGGACGATCAGGTGCAAAAATAGTACAGCAGTCCTCAAACGGCTGGATAGAAATGTCAAAAGTATCGATTTCCTGAGCGATGTCAATGATTTCCAACTTGTCCATCGTAACCACAGGGCGGATGATGGGAGTGTTGGTCACAGCGTTGATAGCCTGCATACTTTCAAGAGTTTGGCTGGCTACTTGACCAAGACTTTCCCCATTGATGATAACCAAACCATTTCGTACCTCACGGATACGGTCGGTAATCCGCATCATAAAACGACGAGTCAGAGTCATGAGGTAGGCTTCTGGCGCCTTGGCTTTGATTTCCTCTTGAATCTCAGTGAAAGGCACTTCGATGAACTGGATATTGCCACCGAACTTGGTCAATTTACGAGTCAAATCTTGGGCTTTCTTAAGGGCACCAGGACTTGTGTAAGGTGGGCTGGCAAAGTGAACGGTCTCAATATCCACCCCACGTTTAAGGGCTAGATAACCTGCTACAGGTGAGTCAATCCCTCCTGACAACATGAGCATCCCCTTACCAGAAGTACCCACTGGCAAACCACCTGCTCCCCGAATAGTTTCATAGGAAAGATAAGCAGCTTCCTCACGAATCTCCACCTGAAGAGTGATATCAGGATTTTTCATCTGAGCTTGCACATTTGGAATTGCTTCGAAAACAGCCCCTCCAAGTGTTTGATTGAGTTCACGACTGTCGAGTTCAAAGTTGTGATCACTACGCTTACTAGAGATTTTAAAGGTCATGCCCTCCTTGTAGATATCTTTCATAATCTCTTGGACGGCAGCCTTAAGCCTTACAACTGACTTTTCAATCTTATACACAGGAGAAAAGTTTTGAATTCCAAAGACTTGTTTGAGTGATTCTGCAACCGCTGTATAGTCGGCTCCATTGAGATAAGCGTGAGCACGGTCGCGATCAGCGGTTACTTTTACTTGGGGATAGATGGACAAAACGTCCGAAATGTTATTGCGAAGTTTATTGATGAAACGCATGCGGTTTTTGCCCTTGGTTGACAACTCTCCGTAGCGAATCATAATTTCTGAATACTGCATAAATGCTCCTATCTTACTTTTCTAGTTTGATTGTAAATTAATTTTAGCTTGGTCAAGAACTGCTCGACCTGACTCATATCATTTTCTAGGTCTAAGCTTAGACGCACAGCTGACTGGGCCTTATCCTTGTCCACTCCCATGGCTATCAAGGTCCCCGCAGGTTTTCCAGCCTTGGATGAACAAGCAGAGGTTGTGGAAATGAAAATATCATAGTCTTCAAAGGCGTGAACGATAACTTCACCACGAACACCCTTAATCCCAAAAGTCAGGATATGAGGGGCAAAGTCTGCCTCATCTGAAAAGACAAAAATATCTGGATAATCCAGAAGGGCTTGGCGAATGACTGCCTTCATCTGCCCTGTCTTACTAGCAAAGATATCTAACTTTTCCATAGACAAACGGAGGGCCTTGGCTGTCGCTGCAATCCCTGCCACATTTTCAGTTGTCGAACGATAGTCTCGCTCCTGACCACCACCAGTTAAAAGAGGCATGATCCTCTTACCAGACTTGATATAGACAAATCCAACACCCCTGACACCATGAAACTTATGACTTGAGAAGGTCGCAAAATCCACTCGATCTGTCAGATAGTTTTCAGTAGGAATCTTGGCAAGAGCTTGGACAGCATCCACATGGAAGGAAATAGTTGGTTTATCAGCTAAAAGTTCTGAGATAGCCTCAATAGGCTGGATAGAGCCGATTTCATTGTTAACTGCCATGACTGAAACAAGCGTCGTATCAGGTCGTATCAAACTTGCTAGAGCCTCAATATCTACAAATCCTTTCTCATCAACTGGGGCAATATCCACCTCAAAACCTTGACTTTTGAGCCAGAGGGCTGACTCCTTGACTGCTGGATGTTCAATAGCTGATACGATGATGTGCTTGCCAAACTGGGCTTTTTCAAAGGCCACACCCTTGATGACCCAGTTATCTCCTTCTGTTCCTCCAGAAGTAAAGAAGATTTCATCACTCTTCTTGCCAATCAAATCCGCAATTTGCTGCCGGGAAGCATCTAAAATTCGTGTCGCCTGGTCTCCCAAACGATGGAGACTGGATGGATTTCCTACAATTTTCGAAGCGACCTGCATATAGGTCTCAAGTGCTTCAGGATAAGGCTTGGTCGTTGCCGAATTATCAAAGTAGATCATATTTTCTCACGCTTTCTAAAATCACTCCTTCTATTGTATCACGAAAAGAGACCTGCGACAAGAAAGGGCAATTCCTCTTTTTTTAAGATTTTTTTAAAGAAATGAGGTATAATAAATCATAATCAAAGGAGAGTATCATGTCTAACTATCGTAGAACTTCAAAACCAAAAACAGAACACATCAAAAAGGGATTCACTGTCTTTCAAAAAACGATTGCTACCATCGGTAGTATCCTTGGTCTGATCACCGCTAGTATCACCATTATGAACGCTATGGATAATAATAAAAACAATAAAAAAGAGCCTACAACAACCCAAACAACTGTTGTCAAGGAAATTCAAAAAGAATCGCCTCAGGAAAATACTACTCCTAACAAGGACAACACTTCTACTAAAGAAAATACCCCGCAAGAAGAAACTTCTCAATCCAACAAGAAAGAGGAGAAAAAAGAAGAACAAAAAACAACAACTCAGGACTCTTCTACACCAGCTACAAATAAAGAAACAAGCGATAACGGAACACAGTCAAATACGACGAGTTCTGAAACTAAAACGAACCAGTAGCCACTAAAATAGCTTCCTTCCAGATTTGGAAAGAAGCTATTTTTTACTGTTGCAATACTTTTCGTGGTTTGGTTCCCTCAGCTGGACCGATAACACCTGCCAGTTCGAGTTCTTCCATCAGGCGGGTCGCACGGTTAAATCCAACCGACAAACGACGCTGAATCATCGAAGCACTGGCTTTCTGCGTTTCAATAACCAAAGCCTTGGCTTCTTCAAAAAGCGGATCGCCACCAGCTTCACCATCAGAGAAATCTCCTTCATTTTCAGAAACCTCACCTGGGTCAAAACTGTCATCGTAGTCCGCATCAGCCTGAGCCTTGATGAAGTTTACAATGCGCTCAACATCATCATCCGAGATAAAGGATCCTTGCAGACGGACTGGGTGATTTTCATCAATTGGTTTAAAGAGCATGTCTCCTCGACCAAGCAATTTTTCAGCTCCATTTTCGTCTAAGATGGTGCGTGAATCTGTACCTGATGAAACTGCAAAAGCCACACGAGACGGGACATTGGCCTTGATGAGACCAGAGATAACATCAACCGATGGACGTTGCGTTGCGAGAATCATGTGAATCCCTGCAGCACGCGCCTTCTGTCCGAGACGAATGAT
>CAURVH010000017.1:0-10929 GCA_963528645.1 uncultured bacterium | reverse complement strand
ATCCAGTGTCCGCAAGGACGTGCCGGTTCGACCCCGGCCGCCGGTATAGTAATAACGACAAGGTTTTCGGACCTTGTTTTTTGATTTAGTGAAGATTTTGATATTTTTCTTTAAGTACAGATAACTGATGAATTATCTTTTTCTTCTTATTCTAATCATTTTTAGTGTGTTTTTGGTATAATATTACTTATTCACATTTTATGTAGATTATGAAAGAGTTTGGTGGTTAATGTCTCGTTCGGTTGACTTGCTTAAGAAGCGCTACTTAGAAAATATAAAAGAGAAGCCTGATTTATTTGTTGGGGTTGAGCTGGAGTATCCTGTTGTAAATTTAGAGGGTAAGGCTACGGATATTGAGGTTGTTAAGGAACTGTTTCGGTATTTATCTTCTGTTCTGAAGTTTACAGTTGAGAAAGTTGATGATTTTGGCAATCCAATTCAGTTACTAGATCCGGCCAGTCAGGATACAATCTTATTTGAAGTTGCTTATACGACCGTTGAGTTTGCCTTTGGTAGGGCTAAATCCATCCAAGAGGTTGAAGAGCGTTTTAGAGACTACATGGGTCTGATTCAGAAAAAGTTGGGTGAAACAAATCATGCCATTGTTGGTTCTGGTATCCATCCATACTGGGAAGAGAATGCGAATCAACCAGTTGCTTATGCACGCTATCAGATGTTAATGAACTATTTGAAGTTGAGCAGAACCGTTCCAAGAACGGATTTACACGATTATCCACGATATGGTGCTTTTATCTGTGGGAGCCAAGTTCAACTGGATGTTTCAAGGTCTAACTTTCTGCGGGTCATTAACGCTTTTACGCAAATTGAAGCAGCAAAAGCTTATTTGTTTGCCAATTCAGAGTTTTCAGGAGAAGATTGGAATACCAAGATTTCTAGGGATATTTTTTGGGAAGAGTCTATGCATGGGATTTATCCTGAAAATGTAGGTGTTAATGCCAGACTCTTCAAAGATGAGAATGATTTTTTTGATTATCTGAATCACTCTGCGATTTTTACTGCGGAACGGGATGGTGAAACCTATTATTTTTATCCAATTCGAGCAAAAGATTATTTGACTACACCTGAAATCCAGGCATTTACCCTTAATGGGGATGAGGTATTGATCTATCCTCAGGAGGAGGATTTCCAAACTCATCGTAGTTACCAGTACCAAGACTTAACGACTCGAGGAACAGTTGAGTTTCGTAGTGTGTGTACTCAGCCACTTGATAGGACTTTTGCTTCTGCTGCCTTTCACTTGGGATTGTTGGTTAATTTAGATCAATTAGAAACTTATTTGCAAAAGGCTCCGTTTTTTACCACAGCTGGTCGTGATTACAAGTCTTTAAGGCGACAATTTTCTAAGAAAAAACTCACAGATGAGGAAGAAGCTGCGGTTCTCGAGTTTTCTAAAGACTTACTCACCCTATCTGAGGAAGGTCTGGAGAAGAGAGGCAAGCAAGAAATGACCTATTTACAACCTTTGAAAGAAGAATTGGGCCTATAATTTCTCTTATAAAGGGAGAATTTTCTGAAAAATCATGATATAATGGAAGAGACTATAGATAAAGGATAGAGATTCATGACATTAGTTTATCAATCAACGCGTGATGCCAACAATACAGTAACTGCCAGCCAAGCTATTTTGCAAGGTTTGGCGTTGGATGGTGGTTTGTTTACACCGCTTACTTATCCAAAGGTAGATTTGGACTTTGAAAAATTGAAAGATGCTTCTTACCAGGAAGTTGCTAAGTTAGTTTTGTCAGCATTTTTAGATGACTTTACTGCAGAGGAGTTGGACTACTGTATCAACAATGCTTACGATAGCAAGTTTGATACCCCAGCTATTGCGCCATTGGTGAAACTGGATGGGCAATACAACTTGGAATTGTTCCATGGTTCAACGATTGCCTTTAAAGATATGGCCTTGTCTATCTTGCCATACTTTATGACGACTGCTGCTAAAAAGCATGGTTTGGAGAACAAAATCGTCATTTTGACAGCGACATCTGGTGATACTGGAAAAGCTGCTATGGCGGGATTTGCGGATGTGCCTGGAACTGAGATTATCGTCTTTTATCCAAAGGATGGTGTTAGCAAGGTACAAGAGTTGCAAATGACTACTCAAACTGGCGACAATACTCATGTTATCGCTATTGATGGAAACTTTGATGATGCGCAAACAAATGTGAAACATATGTTCAACGATGTGGGACTTCGTGAAAAATTGGCTGCTAATAAGCTACAGTTTTCATCAGCTAACTCTATGAACATTGGTCGTTTGGTACCACAGATTGTTTATTATGTTTATGCCTACACTCAGTTGGTCAAGTCTGGTGAGATTGTGGCTGGTGAAAAGGTCAACTTCACAGTACCAACTGGAAACTTCGGCAATATCTTGGCTGCCTTTTATGCTAAACAAATCGGCCTACCAGTTGGTAAATTGATCTGTGCTTCCAATGACAATAATGTTTTAACCGACTTCTTTAAAACACGTGTTTACGACAAGAAACGTGAGTTTAAGGTAACGACTAGTCCATCTATGGATATCTTGGTATCTTCAAACTTGGAGCGTTTGATTTTCCATCTTTTGGGGAATGATGCGGTTAAGACAGCTGAACTCATGAATGCCTTGAATACACAAGGACAATATGAACTGACTGATTTTGATGCAGAGATTCTTGATCTCTTTGCAGCTGAATATGCGACTGAGGAAGAAACTGCCGAAGAAATTAAACGTGTTTATCAAACAGATGCCTACATCGAGGATCCCCACACGGCAGTTGCCTCAGCAGTTTATAGAAAATACAAAGCGGCTACTGGGAATGCGGCTAAGACAGTGATTGCTTCAACAGCTAGTCCATACAAGTTCCCAGTGGTTGCCGTAGAAGCGGTAACAGGAAAAGAAGGCTTGACTGACTTTGAAGCCTTGGCTCAATTGCATGACATTTCAGGAGTGGCAGTGCCACCAGCAGTGGATGGCCTTGAAACAGCTCCAGTTCGTCATAAAACAACAGTGGCAGCTACTGATATGCAAGCAGCGGTTGAGACTTATCTAGGACTTTAAGACAGAGGGAGTAAACTCGGTTGGGAAACCAACTGAGTTTCTTTTCATCAGGAGGAGAGATTGTTTAAGAAAAATAAAGAGATTCTTAATATTGCATTGCCAGCTATGGGTGAAAACTTTTTGCAGATGCTCATGGGAATGGTGGACAGTTACTTGGTCGCTCACTTGGGCTTAATCGCTATTTCAGGTGTTTCAGTGGCTGGCAATATTATCACCATTTACCAGGCGATTTTTATCGCTCTGGGAGCTGCTATTTCCAGTGTTATTTCAAAAAGTTTGGGGCAGAAAGATCAGTCCAAGTTGGCTTATCACGTGACAGAGGCTCTCAAGATAACCCTATTGCTGAGTGCACTTTTAGGCGCCTTATCGCTCTTTGCTGGGCAAGAGATGATAGGACTTTTGGGAACTGAGCAGGCTGTGGCCGAGAGTGGTGGACTCTACCTATCTTTGGTAGGCGGATCGATTGTTCTCTTGGGCTTGATGACGAGTCTAGGCGCCTTGATTCGTGCAACGCATAATCCGCGTCTCCCCCTCTATGTGAGTCTTTTATCCAATGCCTTGAATATTCTTTTTTCAAGTCTAGCTATTTTTGTCCTTGATATGGGTATAGCGGGTGTTGCTTGGGGGACTATCTTGTCTCGCTTAGTCGGTCTTGTGATTTTGTGGTCGCAATTAAAACTGCCTTTTGAGAAACCGACTTTTGCTTTAGATAAAGAACTATTGACCTTGGCTTTGCCAGCGGCAGGAGAACGTCTCATGATGAGGGCTGGAGATGTAGTGATCATTGCCTTGGTCGTCTCTTTTGGGACGGAGGCAGTAGCGGGAAATGCAGTCGGAGAAGTTTTGACCCAGTTTAACTATATGCCTGCCTTTGGCGTCGCTACGGCAACGGTCATGCTGGTGGCTCGAGCGGTTGGTGAGGATGATTGGAAAAGAGTAGATAGTTTGAGTAAGCAAACCTTTTGGCTTTCTCTACTTCTCATGTTACCCTTAACTTTCAGTATCTATGCCTTAGGGACACCACTGACTCATCTCTATACGACGGACCCTATAGCAGTCGAAGCTAGCGTGTTGGTGGCACTTTTCTCTCTACTAGGGACTCCCATGACGATAGGAACAGTCATCTATACTGCAGTTTGGCAGGGCTTGGGGAATGCTCGCCTTCCCTTTTATGCAACAAGTATCGGGATGTGGTGTATCCGCATAGGGACAGCCTATCTGATGGGCATTGTTCTTGGTTGGGGCTTACCTGGTATTTGGGCAGGAACACTTTTGGATAATGGTTTTCGCTGGTTATTTCTACGCTACCGTTACCAGCGTTATATGATGTTGAAAGGATAGGAAATGCAAAAAACAGCTTTTATTTGGGATTTAGACGGGACCTTATTGGATTCTTACGAAGCGATTTTGTCAGGGATTGAGGAGACCTTTGCTCAGTTTGCTATTCCTTATGATAAGGAGAAAGTGAGAGAGTTTATCCTCAAATTTTCGGTGCAGGATTTGCTGGAGCAGGTGGCAGAAGAGAGAAATCTGGATGCGGAAGTGCTCAATCAGGTGCGTGCCCAGAGCCTGTCTGAGAAGAATGCCCAGGTAGTTTTGATGCCAGGTGCGCGTGAAGTGCTAGCTTGGGCAGACCAAGCAGGGATTCAGCAGTTTGTCTATACTCATAAGGGGGACAATGCTTTCGCTATTCTAAGAGACTTGGGTTTGGAATGTTATTTTACAGAGATTCTAACCAGTCAGAGCGGTTTTGCGCGTAAGCCCAGTCCAGAAGCGGCGACATATCTGCTAGACAAGTATAAGTTGGATCCTAGGGATACCTATTATATAGGGGATCGGATTTTGGATGTGGAATTTGCCCAGAATAGCAGCATTCAAAGCATTAACTTTCTAGAGTCTTCTTATGAAGGAAATCACAGGATTCAAGCGTTGGCAGATATTCCCCACATTTTTGATGCTGGGGAATAAAAAATTGTGTCAGTTGCGTGACAGAAAGCTAACAAACTATTTCAAGTAATCGAGTTTGTTACAAGGAATGGACAGTTCTGTTAAATAGGCCCGAGAGGGCTTTTTTTCTGCTTTTTTTGTGTTATGATAGACAGGTACTCATTTGAAAGGAATAGGAAAGAATGAAGAAAAGAATATTATTAGCATCTACAGTAGCCTTGTCATTTGCACCTGTGTTGGCAACCCAAGCAGAGGAGATCCTTTGGCCTGCTCGTAGCGTTGAGCAAATTAAAAATGATGTGACTAAAACGGACAACAAAACAAGCTATACAGTTCAGTATGGTGATACCCTGAGCACGATTGCAGAAGCTTTGGGAGTAGATGTGACGGTTCTTGCTAATTTGAATAAAATCACCAATATGGACTTGATTTTCCCAGATACTGTTCTCACTACAACTGTCAATGAGGCAGAAGAGGTGACGGAAGTTGAAATCCAAGCTCCTCAAGCAGATGCTAGTGAAGAAGTGACGACTGCGACAGCTGATTTGACGGCCAACCAAGTGACAGTCGATGAACAAACAGTTCAAGTAGAAGATCTTTCTCAACCAATTGAGGAAGTACCAAGTGCAACAGAGACTGAAAAACCAACAGAAGTAGCGCCAAGTTCAGAAGTTTCTGAGACAGCAACAGTTGCTGAGGAGACACCATCTACAGAAACACCTGTAGCTGAAGAAACAGCTGAAACGACTCCAGCGGAAGCACCAGTAGCAGAAACAACTCGCCCAGTTGAAGAAGAAGCTCCTCAAGCAGCGACTCCAGCTACCGAAGAAACGGCAGCAACAACTCCAACAGAAGCACCAGTAGCAGCTGCGCTAACAACGGAAACGCCTGCTGATACAACAGGAACAAGTGCAACAGAAGAAACAGCAGCATCAACAGCAACTTCTGACACTGCAACTTCGACTTATCAAGCAGAGCAAAGCCAAACTCCTTCAAGAACTTATTCAGCTCCAGCGGCTCCTGACTATGCAGGCCTTGCTGTAGCCAAGTCTGAGAACGCTGGTCTACAACCACAGACGGCAGCCTTTAAAGAAGAAATCGCCAATTTGTTTGGCATCACATCTTTTAGTGGCTACCGTCCTGGTGACAGTGGGGACCATGGTAAAGGTTTGGCCATCGACTTTATGGTTCCAGTGAGTTCAGCACTCGGAGATCAAATCGCGGAATATGCAGTCCAAAATATGGCTAGCCGCGGTATCAACTACATCATCTGGAAACAACGTTTCTACGCTCCATATGATAGTAAATATGGACCAGCTTACACATGGAATCCAATGCCAGACCGTGGTAGCGTAACCGAAAACCACTATGACCACGTTCACGTATCAATGAACTAATAGAAAAAGAAGCTGAAAACTCATAAGGTTGAGGCTTCTTTTTGTTATTCTAAGTCGAAATGTTTTCAAAGTTATGCTATAATCAAACTGAAGTTGGCTGAAAATCAAGCATTTTTATTTTAGTAGAAGGTGAGAACACTATGATGAATAGTTTGAAAAAAACATTTGAGAAAACCATTGATGACTTTGAAAAAGAATTTTGTGGTGAAGTCGTTGAACTCTTGATTATCACCTTACAAAATGTGGGAGGCGCGGCTGTTTTAAAGAATGGATGGAAGTTGCCTTCGGTTCATTTTGTAGCAAGTGTGAATGTGGAGACAAAGGAGTTCTCGGAAATAGAGGGACGTTTGGAGTGGTTGGTGAGTCCAGAGGAATATGAAGAAAAGGGCTTGCTCTATAGCTATAGTTTCGAGCCCTATCAGATTCATCACATCAAATGTCAGAAAAGACCACAAAGGCAATTAGAACCTTATATGGCAGCAGTAGCAAATAACTGTTATCGTCTACTGGAATACATTGAAGATGGGCAGTTGGATAGTAGATTAGAGGCTCTGATTGCAGAATATGTTAAACCAGTCGTCATCAAAGATTCTATAGGCGAATTCACCTTAAATAGGGCTTATTCATGGTTTGAGGGAAGTATGGATCTTGCGGGAAGCAAGGTTAGCGTGATGTTGGATGCAAATGAAGATGCCAGCTTACCACCAAAATCATTTGGGCACTTGAAAACATTTGTCAGGGATATTGACCGAAGAGACTCTGAAATCCGAGACGTTATAGTAAAAGAGATGTGGGAAACAGCAGAAGACTGGCTAGCTTCAGACGGAGATGCCGAAGTATTAACAGAGGACTATTTTTATAATTCTTTGTATCTGGGGGAACTGTCTATCAGCGAAGCGGGGGATTTGACTCTTTATTATGGAGATAAAGCGGATATTTTTGCTGGGCATGCGGTAGAAGTTCTTGTCAAGATCGGTGGAGAAATCGCGAGTATCAACCTAGTAGGTTAGTGAGAAGATCGAAACATTAGTAAGAAATCAAGAAAAACCTAAGCATATTACTTGATTTATTTTTTGGATTGCATTATACTTGATAAGTCAATCGTTGATGAATCAACTTTAAAGGAGAAAGATTTATGGTAGCAATCCAAGATTTACTGTATCAACTACGGTTGGCAGATCAGTCTATGACACAACTATTCGAACGCCAATTGGGAATTAGTTTGACCCGCTATCAAATCTTGCAGTTTTTACTGCAGCAGTCACCCTGCAACCAGATTGCCGTTCAGGAGAAGTTGCAAATCGACCAGGCGGCCTTGACCCGTCATTTTAAGATACTAGAGTCAGAGGGCTATGTCAGTCGCAAGCGTAATCCGGCCAATCAGCGAGAAGTCTTAGTTGAATTAACCCAAGAAGCCAAGAATCAACTCTTAGTCAGTCCGCCTAAACATCATTTGCGAGTGAAGGAACAGATGGAGAGCATCTTATCGACAGCCGAGCAGAAAGAGCTAACAACTTTACTGACGAAACTAGTGTCAGGTCTAGAAAAAATAGAATTTTAAGGAGAAAACGATGTCAATCATTACTACTATTTTAGCAACCCTTGTTGCCCTCGAACATTTTTATATCTTTTATTTGGAGAGTATGGCAACCCAATCAGATGCAACCAGCCGAGTCTTTAATATGGACAAGGAAGAGTTGACTAGACCCTCTGTCACCTCACTGTTTAAAAACCAAGGGATTTATAATGCTTTGCTGGGTGTGTTTCTCTTGTACGGGATTTATTTCTCACAAAGTTTGGAAATTGTGACCATCTTTGTTTTATTTGTGCTTGGTGCAGCGACCTACGGTTCTCTGACAGCAGACAAGAAGATTATTCTGAAGCAAGGTGGGCCCGCTATTTTGACTCTGCTGAGTATTTTGCTTTTTAAATAAGAAAACCAGCGTCCTGAACGATGCTGGTTTTTGTATGCTCTTATCCATTTCGGCGTTTACGGGCTAGTAGGGCTCTGTAAAAGAAGATATGATTGTTTTGGATATAGGGAAGGATTGAAAAACTAGCAATTCCAAAGGTGATCCAGTTGAGGAAGTACCAAGGGAGTAGTTGTAGGTCGAGGACAAAGCGTTGAAATTTGTAACCCTTCATCAAGAAACGGCTGGTTTTCAGGATTTGACGGGGTTTAGCCTGTCCTAAATCCAGAGTGTCGCAGAGGAGGAATTCTACCTGTGAGTAGGCATAATGTTGCGGTACGTAGAGGAGATTGCCCACAATCATCAAGATGAGGCTCACGAAAAAGTAGAGCCCAAAGGTCATAAGGAATTGCTCGGTTTCAACTGATGAGAGGTCTAATTTTGGAAATTCAGGATGTAGGGCGACAAATCTCTGAGCCAAGAGATTGCTATAAAAGAGAAAATAAACGCCTACTAAGTTTGGAATACTCCATAAAAAAAGGTAGAAACGTTTGAGGAGCAGAGTTAGAAAGGTTTGCGAGAAGCGCTCTTCAGCAAAGAGGGCTAGACTTGATTTTACTGAGAGTTCTGTATCAGGATCCTTGAGGAGTCGGAGTGTCGCAAAAGCAGCACCTGCTAGAAAAATCGTGCTTATAAAAGAAACCACTAGCGGAAAGAGATAGGCTTGGAGCACTTGTGCCAGCATGCTGAAAAAGGATTGCTCTAAAACACTTTCTTGGAGACGAGCCAAGGGGTTGAGAAAGCCAGACAAGATGACCAATATGCTAGGTAAGAGATAGACGAGAAAGAGGCGAGGATTTTCAGCCTGAAATTGCCTAGTCTGCAGACGAATGGTTTTTAAATCAATTTTTGGGTATTTCATTCTTTCATTATACCATAGTTCGTGACAGTTCCAGCTTTTTTTGATAAAATCATACGGTATGCCCTTGGGCACAAAGTATGAACTGGGACTGTCTTTCCCAGTTTCGGAGGTAGAAAATGTCAGATTCACCAATCAAATACCGTTTGATTAAGAAAGAAAAACACACGGGAGCTCGTCTGGGAGAAATCATCACCCCGCACGGTACTTTTCCAACGCCTATGTTTATGCCAGTTGGGACCCAAGCTACTGTTAAAACCCAGTCGCCAGAAGAGTTGAAGGAGATGGGATCAGGGATTATCCTATCTAATACTTATCATCTATGGCTTCGTCCTGGAGATGAACTCATCGCACGCGCAGGCGGTCTCCACAAGTTCATGAACTGGGATCAGCCAATCTTGACGGATAGTGGGGGGTTCCAGGTTTATTCCCTAGCAGATAGCCGAAATATCACAGAAGAAGGCGTAACCTTTAAAAACCATCTCAATGGTTCTAAGATGTTCCTATCGCCAGAAAAAGCCATTTCTATTCAGAATAATCTAGGCTCAGACATCATGATGTCCTTTGATGAATGTCCTCAGTTTTACCAACCTTATGATTACGTTAAAAAATCCATCGAGCGTACCAGCCGTTGGGCTGAGCGTGGTTTGAAGGCTCACCGTCGCCCACATGAACAAGGTTTGTTTGGGATTGTGCAGGGCGCGGGATTTGAAGACCTTCGTAGTCAGTCAGCTCATGATCTTGTCAGTATGGACTTTCCAGGCTACTCTATCGGTGGTTTGGCAGTAGGAGAAACCCACGAAGAGATGAATGCGGTCTTGGACTTCACAACTCAACTGCTACCTGAAAACAAACCTCGCTATTTGATGGGTGTGGGAGCGCCAGATAGCTTGATTGATGGAGTTATTCGTGGGGTGGATATGTTTGACTGTGTCTTACCGACTCGTATTGCTCGTAACGGGACTTGTATGACCAGCCAAGGTCGTTTGGTTGTCAAGAATGCTCAGTTTGCTGAGGATTTTACGCCACTGGATCCTGAGTGTGATTGCTATACATGCAAGAACTATACACGCGCCTACCTTCGTCACTTGCTCAAGGCTGACGAAACCTTTGGTATCCGCTTGACTAGCTACCATAATCTTTACTTCTTACTCAACCTGATGAAGCAGGTCCGCCAAGCCATCATGGATGACAATCTCTTGGAATTCCGTGAGTATTTTGTAGAAAAATATGGCTACAACAAGTCAGGACGCAATTTCTAAAGTGTAAAATTAGAATGCCAAAATCCTACGTTTTCTCGTAGGATTTTTCTTCTTTTTTTGATAGAATAAAGTGTATAACGAAAGGGAGAATAGACTCGTATGCGTATTAAATGGTTTTCCTTGATTAGGATTACAGGTTTACTTCTGGTGCTTCTGTACCACTTCTTTCAGCCCATCTTTCCTGGAGGATTTTTCGGGGTAGATGTCTTTTTCACATTTTCGGGATTCTTGATTACCTCCCTCCTTTTAGAAGAGTTTGGAAAGAAAAGCCAGATTGATTTGCTGGGCTTTTTTAAGAGACGGTTTTACCGCATCGTGCCACCTGTGGTGCTGATGGTTTTGGTGACCATGCCCTTTACCCTCCTAGTTCGCCAAGACTATGTTGCTGGAATTGGTGGGCAGATTGCTGGAGTTCTCGGTTTTATGA
>CAURVH010000016.1:0-12656 GCA_963528645.1 uncultured bacterium | reverse complement strand
TTGAGGTCGTCTGCTAGATGGATAAGCTGAGACTGTTCTTTTTCTTTGAGTTCTCCAACAGGAATATTGGTTTTCTGCTCAATGATATGTTCAATGGTTTTCTCGCTGATGATTGGAGTATCCTGATCGGTCACCTTGTTCTTTTGCATTTCCTTGTACTTGGCAATCTGGTCACGGAAGTAGGCAGCTTTTTCAAAGTCTTCCTCTCGTGTAGCCTGAGCCTTGAGATTCTCAGCTTCAATTAAACGCTGGTCAATCACTTTAGGATCAACAAAGTTCAGCGTCAGATTCATCTTTGAACCGGCTTCGTCTAAAAGGTCAATAGCTTTGTCAGGCAAGAAGCGGTCTTGGATGTAGCGGTTGGAAAGATTGGCAGCAGCTTCGATAGCAGCGTCTGTGTACTTGACATGATGGTAGTCTTCGTATTTTTTTTGAACCCCTTTGAGGATGGTAATGGTTTCTTCGACAGTTGGTTCATCTACCTTGACAGGCTGCATACGGCGCTCTAGAGCAGCATCTTTTTCAATGATACGGTATTCATTGAGAGTAGTGGCACCGACCAGTTGCAATTCACCACGGGCAAGGGCAGGTTTGAGGATATTGCCTGCATCCATATTGCCATCACCTGCTGATCCTGCGCCAACAATTTCATGGATTTCATCGATAAAGAGGATGATGTCCTCTCGTTTGCGGATTTCTTCCATGAGTTTTTGCATACGTTCTTCAAATTGGCCTCGAATACCTGTTCCTTGAACTAGACTAACCACATCCAAACGGATAACTTGCTTGCCTTGGAGTTTATGGGGAACATCGCCATCGACAATCTTCTGAGCTAAACCTTCGACAACGGCTGTTTTACCAACACCAGGTTCTCCGATAAGGACAGGGTTGTTCTTGGTTCGACGGTTGAGGATTTCGATAACGCGGATAATCTCCTCATCTCGACCGATAACAGGGTCAATATCTCCCCGACGAGCAATCTCAGTTACGTTGATACCATATTCCTCTAGGAGTCCTCTTTCTTGGCTAGGAGGTGTTTGAAGTGGACCACGGTTTTGAGGCCCATAACCCCCATTTCCACCATGACCATCACCTGATTGAGTGGGAGGAATGTTATTAGAAGAAGGTCTGAAATTGTTCAAATCATTGAAAAAGTCCCCGAAAGGATCAAAGTCACGATTGTTTAGGTCAGTCATTCCTTTAAAGAGGGTATTGTTTGGGTCTGTTTTGATAATTTTATAGCAATTTTGACAGAGATCAATTTGTTTTTGCTGTCCATTGATATTGGTATACAGATGAATTGTTGAGTCGTTTATTTTACAGTTTTGACAGAGCATACATCTACCTCATTTCATTCTTATCCTTGTCCTAAGAAAAAGGTCAAAAATAGTCAAAGTTTTATACTCTCATTATAGCATGATTAAGGTGTAAAGCAAGTAAAAAGATTGGGAAATGGTCGTTTTTAAAAAAAGGATTCATGGAGAATCAAGTGACATTGAAGGTAAGAAAAAATCCCATTTGTGGTGACAAAAAGGATTTTCATTCATCGGGCGGGATACTGCCCGATGTTTTTATATTAGTAAAGGAGTTCGTAGATCTCCATTGCAATCAAATCAATGCTATCAAAGGTATAAGTTTCACGAGCCTCTACGTCGCGAAGGGTGAAGAGTGATCCGTTTTCTTCGTCATGGCTGTAGGCAACTTCTGCGACAACAACACCTTCACGTTCAAAATTGCGTTTTAGATTTCCACCATCTTTTGTCATTGCTTCTAGGCGGTTAATGATTCTAACCAAATGTGATTCCATTATGATTCTCCTCCATTTCTTATCGTTACTATTTTACCATAAACAAGAGGTAGTTGACTAGAAAAAACTAAGATTTCTCGCTATTTCTCTTTTGCATAAAATTATTGGTGAAAATCAGTGAAAAAATATTGAATTTTAATTCAAGATATGTTATAATCATACAACATAATGTTTAGAAAGCTGAGTTTATATGAATTTTTCCTTTTTACCAAAGTATTTACCTTATTTTAATTACGGAGCTCTTATCACTGTAGTGATTTCAATTCTGGTAGTCTTTTTCGGTACCAT
This sequence comes from uncultured bacterium, assembly GCA_963528645.1. Taxonomy (GTDB): domain Bacteria; phylum Bacillota; class Bacilli; order Lactobacillales; family Streptococcaceae; genus Streptococcus. Next base: position 10,561 of record CAURVH010000016.1, on the reverse strand, counting down.
TCTAGGTGTCTTATTGGCCTTTGCTCAACGCTCACGTTTTAAACCTCTTGTCTGGTTTGCGAATATCTATGTATGGATTTTCCGAGGAACACCGATGATGGTGCAAATCATGATTGCATTTGCCCTCATGCATATCGATGCGCCCACTATTCAAGTAGGGATTTTAGGTGTGGACCTTTCCCGTTTAATTCCAGGTATTCTGATTATCTCGATGAATAGTGGTGCCTATGTGTCTGAAACCGTTCGTGCAGGGATCAATGCAGTTCCTAAAGGGCAGTTAGAGGCTGCATATTCTCTCGGTATTCGTCCCAAAAATGCCATGCGCTATGTTATTTTGCCACAGGCAATCAAGAATATTTTACCAGCATTGGGAAATGAATTTATCACCATTATCAAGGATAGTTCGCTTTTGTCAACAATCGGAGTCATGGAACTTTGGAATGGAGCTACAACGGTAGCAACGACGACCTATCTACCTCTAACGCCTCTCTTATTTGCAGCCTTTTATTACTTGATTATGACTTCTGTTTTGACAGTAGCCTTGAAAGCATTTGAAAATTATATTGGACAAGGAGACAAGAAATAATGACAGAAACCTTGATTAAAATTGAAGAACTACATAAGTCTTTTGGGAAAAATGAAGTTTTAAAAGGCATCAACCTTGAGATCAAAAGAGGGGAAGTTGTGGTCATTATCGGTCCGTCAGGGAGCGGGAAATCAACCCTCCTTCGTTCGATGAATCTCCTTGAAGAAGCAAGTAAAGGCAAGGTTATCTTTGAAGGAGTTGATATCACTGATAAGAAAAATGACCTTTTTGCCATGCGTGAAAAGATGGGCATGGTATTCCAACAATTCAACCTTTTTCCAAATATGACGGTCATGGAAAATATCACCTTGTCACCAATAAAAACCAAAGGAGAAAGCAAGGAAGTAGCGGAGAAAAGAGCCCAAGAACTGCTCGAAAAAGTTGGTCTACCAGATAAGGCAAAGGCCTATCCGCAGAGTTTGTCAGGTGGCCAGCAACAACGGATTGCTATCGCACGTGGTTTGGCCATGGAGCCAGATGTTTTGCTCTTTGATGAACCGACTTCAGCCCTAGACCCTGAGATGGTTGGGGAAGTTCTAGCTGTTATGCAAGACCTTGCCAAGTCGGGGATGACCATGGTGATTGTGACGCATGAAATGGGCTTTGCGCGTGAGGTAGCAGACCGTGTCATCTTTATGGCAGATGGGGTTGTTGTTGAAGATGGAAGGCCAGAGGAGATTTTTGACCAAACAAAAGAACAACGGACCAAGGAATTTTTGAGTAAGGTTTTGTAAGACCTCATTTTTAGAAGAAGTGGAGTAGAAATCATGGCTTCAAGTAAAGAATATTTAGCCTTTATTCTCGATCAGCTATCGGAGTTAGAGGAGATGAGTTATCGTCCAATGATGGGAGAGTATATCCTTTATTATCGTGGGAAGATTATTGGGGGAATCTATGATAATCGTTTGTTATTGAAGCCTGTGAAGGTGATCATGGATCAACTGGGCCAGACAAGACTTGAACGTCCTTATGAAGGAGCCAAGGAGATGATTTTAATAGAAAACCTTGAAGACAAGTTATTTCTAGCGAGACTAATTAAGGATATGTACGAAGTTTTGCCTGCTCCCAAGGTCAAAAAGAAAGCATGATAGACTTGCCTAAGATAAATAGTCACTAAAAGCTCGATAAGAGCTTTTTCTTATAGTTTCAAACTATAAGGTCTATTAGTCAAGAAGTGTTAGAATGCCAAGGTATTTTTTGATATAATAGAAGATATTTGATAGAAAAGAGAAGAAATATGGCACAGATTATTGATGGGAAGGCTCTTGCAGCTAAGTTACAAGGACAGTTGGCTGAAAAGGCTGCCAAACTAAAAGAAGAAACAGGTTTAGTTCCAGGCTTGGTCGTGATTTTGGTTGGGGACAATCCAGCCAGCCAAGTCTACGTTCGCAACAAGGAACGGTCGGCTCTTGCTGCTGGATTCCATAGTGAAGTAGTACGAGTTCCTGAAACCATTACACAAGAAGAATTGTTGGACTTGATTGCTAAATACAATCAAGATCCAGCTTGGCATGGGATTTTGGTTCAGTTACCTTTACCCAAACATATCGATGAAGAGGCGGTTTTATTAGCCATTGACCCTGAAAAGGATGTGGATGGTTTCCATCCGCTAAACATGGGGCGTCTTTGGTCTGGTCATCCAGTTATGATTCCTTCGACACCTGCAGGAATTATGGAGATGTTTCATGAATATGGGATTGAGTTGGAAGGTAAAAATGCGGTTGTTATCGGTCGTTCAAATATCGTTGGAAAGCCAATGGCTCAGCTTCTTTTAGCCAAGAATGCGACTGTGACCTTGACTCACTCACGCACCCATCATCTTGCCAAGGTTGCTGCTAAGGCGGATATTCTTGTGGTTGCAATCGGTCGCGCTAAGTTTGTAACTGCTGACTTTGTCAAACCAGGAGCGGTTGTCATTGACGTTGGGATGAACCGAGATGAAAATGGCAAGCTTTGTGGAGATGTTGATTATGATGCGGTTGCACCACTTGCTAGTCACATCACACCTGTACCTGGTGGAGTTGGACCTATGACTATTACCATGCTAATGGAGCAAACCTATCAGGCAGCGCTTCGAATACTAAACAAGGACTAGGAAGATGAAATTCGTATTTGACCTGGATGGAACGCTATCTTTTGACTACATGACCATAGACGAGGAGATTCAGCAGGTTCTTTTAAAGGCTGAAGATTATGGTCATGAGCTTGTGTTTGCCTCAGCTCGCTCTTATCGGGATTGTTTGGGTTTATTAGGTTCCGAACTCAGTCAGCGCTTGGTCATAGGGTTGAATGGAGGCGTAGCCTATCATCTGGGGAAGGCTATCTTCGAAAGGAATCTCGATGCTAAAGTTTATCAGGCGCTAGTGGATTATTGCCAGACTTATAATCTCCCTTTCTTTGTAGATGATTGCTTTGACTATAGTGGTCAGATTGTGGAGAAGATTCCATTTTTCTCCAGTGTGGACCCCCTAAAGGTAGCTCGTCATCAGAAACTCGAGGACTTAGGGACTCCGATTAAGATAGTCGTTTATATGGGCGACCACGAGGATTTGCTTGATGATCTGCTTGGTCAGTTAGAAAGACTGGGGCAGGCTCATCTGTCTTATCATGCGCATGAAAAGTGTCTTTATGTCAACCCCTTAGATACTCACAAGGCTACAACAGTTGAAACGTTATGTGGGGAAAACTTCATCGCCTTTGGAAATGATCAAAACGATATTGAACTGTTTAAGACATCTCTTTATTCAGTTCAGATAGGAGACTTTGCTGGCCTTACTCCATATGCAGATGAAACGTTAGAGCTAAAAGGAGCTCCTTCTCCAGCAGTAGCAGCCAAAATCTTACAGACTTTTGCGGAATTTAAGGGAAAATAGTGTAGAAGGAGGTAGAACAAGGTTCGCCTTCTTTTTATGTAGAGTAATGCAGTCTATAAACTATAAATTTGAAGTTTGAAAAAGATATTAATGGAATTCAATTTGTAGTAGAAAGAGTCTAGAACCGAAAGCTATTTTCATTGCAACTATTCCTTTTAAATGACCCCTTCTTATATATCATTTTATTGGGTTAAATTAATGGAAAATAATTGCAATTTAAGGTGCGTTTTGATATATTTAATATATAAAACATATTATAAAACTTGGTACTTGTTTGTGTATTCAGAAGGAGGTTATTTTTTAAAATAAAGTAAACGCTTACTTTGTATCAAGAAAAAGAAATGAGGATTTTAATGAACAAAAGACTTTTTGATAAACGTTGTCATTATAGCATTCGTAAATTTGCAATAGGTGCGGCATCTGTAATGATTGGGGCTAGTATATTTGGTATTTCTGCTGTACAAGCTGAGGAGGTGGCTTCATCCAATGCTAAAACAGAAGAAACAACTGTTCATCAAGCTCAACCTTTAGATAAGCTTCCCGATGATGTGGCAGCTGCTATTGCAAAGGCTGATGAGAATGGTGGGCGTGAGTTTGTAAAACCAAAAGCTGAATCGGCAGAAGACAAAGTGACTAAGGATACAGAACCTACTACACCTACTAACGAGAGTAGTCGTGAATTGGTTAGTCCTAAAGGGGAAACTCCAAATAAAGTAGAAGAAGGAAACAAGGCTGATAATAAACAGAAATCTGAAGAGGCAAATCCAAAGCCTGTTGAATCTGCAGTAACAGCTGGAACAGAAGTGAAAGAGGATTCTAAAAAAACTTCTGAAAAGGACCAAGTGAAAGCAGACACAGAGATTAAACCTTCTTCTGAAAAATCGCAAGTGCTGTCTAGAGAGTCAAACAAAGCCGAAGTTGAAAAGGAAAAACAGCTATTATCGGAACGAAAACAAGATTTTAATAAAGATTGGTATTTTAAACTAAATGCCCAAGGAGATTTTTCAAAAAAAGATGTGGATGTTCATGATTGGTCTAAATTGAATCTTCCTCATGATTGGAGTATTTATTTTGACTTTGATCACAAGTCTCCCGCTCGTAATGAAGGTGGGCAGTTAAATGGTGGAACAGCTTGGTATCGTAAGACTTTCACATTAGACGAAGCAGACAAGAATAAGGATGTTCGTATCAATTTTGATGGGGTTTACATGGATTCAAAGGTCTATGTAAATGGTAAATTTGTCGGACATTATCCAAGTGGCTATAATCATTTTTCATATGATATCACAGAATTTTTAAACAAGGATGGTAGTGAAAATTCAATTACTGTTCAAGTGACCAATAAGCAACCAAGTAGTCGTTGGTATTCAGGAAGTGGGATTTATCGTGATGTAACCCTTAGTTATCGTGATAAAGTCCATGTTGCCGAAAATGGTAATCATATCACTACTCCAAAACTTGCTGAGCAAAAAGAAGGGAATGTTGAAACACAGGTTCAAAGTAAGATTAAAAATACGGATAAGAAGGCTGCTAAAGTCTTTGTGGAACAACAAATTTTTACTAAGGAAGGTAAGGTTGTTTCAGAATTAGTCCGCTCTGAAACGAAGAATTTAGCAGAAAATGAAACTGCAGATTTCAGACAAACAATCCTAGTTAATAAACCAACTCTTTGGACGACAAAAAGTTATCATCCTCAACTGTATGTGTTGAAAACAAAGGTTTATAAAGAAGGTCAACTAGTTGATGTAACAGAAGATACATTTGGTTACCGTTATTTCAATTGGACTGCTAAGGAAGGTTTCTCTCTGAATGGTGAACGCATGAAATTCCACGGAGTAAGTATTCACCATGACAATGGAGCCTTGGGGGCAGAAGAGAATTATAAGGCTACCTATCGTAAATTAAAACTCTTGAAAGATATGGGGGTTAACTCTATTCGAACAACCCACAATCCAGCGAGTCCTCAGTTACTTGATGCTGCAGCTAGTTTAGGTCTTTTGGTTCAAGAGGAAGCTTTTGATACTTGGTATGGTGGCAAGAAGACTTACGACTATGGACGGTTCTTTGATCAAGATGCAACTCATCCGGAGGCTAAGAAGGGTGAGAAGTGGTCTGATTTTGATCTCAGAACAATGGTAGAACGTGATAAGAACAATCCGTCTATCGTCATGTGGTCTCTTGGAAATGAGGTAGAGGAGGCAAATGGTAGTCCTCGTTCTATCGAAACTGCTAAACGCTTGAAGGCAGTTATTAAAGCGATTGATACTGAGCGTTATGTAACCATGGGGGAAAACAAATTTAGTCGTGCAGCGACAGGTGATTTCTTGAAACTCGCAGAAATTATGGATGCTGTCGGTATGAACTATGGTGAACGTAATTATGATGCTGTTCGTAGAGCGCATCCAGACTGGCTCATTTATGGTTCTGAAACTTCTTCAGCTACTAGGACGCGTGATTCTTATTATAACCCTGCTCAAATCCTTGGACATGACAATCGTCCAAATCGTCACTATGAACAATCTGACTATGGTAATGACCGTGTTGGATGGGGAAGAACAGCTACTGAATCATGGACTTTTGACCGTGATCGTGCTGGCTATGCTGGACAATTTATCTGGACAGGAATTGACTATATTGGAGAACCGACTCCATGGCATAACCAAGATAGTACACCTGTCAAGAGCTCTTACTTTGGTATTATTGATACAGCTGGTTTACCAAAGAATGATTTCTACCTTTACCGTAGTGAATGGTATAGTGCTAAAGAAAAGCCAACTGTTCGCATTTTACCACATTGGAACTGGACTGAAGAGACCCTTAAGGATCGCAAGATGCTGATTGATGGAAAGGTTCCGGTTCGTACCTTCTCAAATGCTGCAAGCGTCGAATTGTTCTTAAATGGAGAGTCGCTTGGTAAAAAGGAATTTACTAAGAAAAGGACAGAAGATGGACGTCCATATCATGAGGGAGCTAAACCAAGTGAATTGTATCTTGAGTGGCTTGTGAAATACCAACCAGGCACACTGACTGCGATTGCTCGAGATGAAAATGGCAACGAAATTGCGCGTGATAGTGTGACAACTGCTGGGGAGCCAGCAAGAGTTCGTCTGACTAAAGAAGAGCATGTTATCACTGCAGATGGAAAGGACCTATCCTACATCCATTATGAAATTGTTGATGGCGATGGTAATGTGGTTCCTACAGCTAACAATCTTGTTCATTTCAATCTTCATGGTCAGGGACAAATCGTTGGTGTGGATAATGGAGAACAAGCTAGTCGTGAACGCTACAAAGCTCAAGCAGATGGAACATGGCAAAGACGTGCTTTCAATGGTAAAGGGGTTGTCATTGTAAAATCAACAGAAAAAGAAGGTAAATTTACTCTTTATGCAGATTCTGCTGGTTTGACATCTGATAGCGCAACGGTCGCAACGGTGTCTGGTAAGAAAGAAAATCGTCACTTTGTAGCCTTTGCTCCTGTAAAAGCAACAACTGATGTGACGACAAATCCTGAATTACCTCAAACAGTAACAGCTATTTATAGTGACGGTAGTGTTGAGGAAAAGACTGTAACTTGGGAAATGCCATCTGACTTGCTTACAAGCGCAGGTGAGAAAAAAGTATCTGGACGTGTAGAAGGTTTGGAAACTAAAGCTGAGGCACTTGTTAAAGTGATTGCTTTAGATAGATGGTTACCAAAAGTTGCTACAGTCCCAGTTGGAACGAATGCGGCTGATTTGGATAAAACGGTCACAGCTGTTCTGACAGATGGTAGCTTGATTGATACTGATGTTGTTTCTTGGACCTTGAAAGACCCTGCTGCTTTGAACAAGGAAGGTGGACGTACGGAGGCTACTGGTAAATTGGTAGATGACGACCGTGAAGTGACTGCAACCTTTATCGCAAGTAGTAAGGAAACAACAAGTAGCATTACAGGACTTACTGTTGGGGATAAAGCTCTTGAGAATTTTGAGTCTGGCAAGACCTATTACCGTGTATCCCTTCCTTACACTGCAACTATTCCAAGTGTTGGAGCTCAGACTACCGGATATCAAGTAACTGTTCAGCAAGCTTCTGCTGATAATGGTTATCAGGCTTCTGTCTTCTTGAGTGACCAAAAGGGTGACTTGGTTCAAACTTACTTAATTCAGTTTGTGAAGGAAGCTCCTGCTTTGAAACGTTTGGAAGTGGTTGTAGAAGGAAAAGAAACTGCCACTGAAGATCAAGTATTAACTTATCACGTCATTGGTCGTTATGAGGATGGTTCACAAACAGAGTTTTCGGCTTCAGATATTCACTTAGAAGCTAAATCATCTGATGGGGGACATCTTGAGGTGAATGGTCAGAATCTATTGCTCTATACTAAGGGAAGAGTGACTTTGACACCTCGAATCGATAATCAAACAGAGAAAACAGAATCTGTAACCACTGAAGTGGTGATTAAAGAAAATAAAGTCAGCAAGAAGATTGTGAAACTTCATCCTGTGTCTGTTTCTACAGATATCAATCAGCAACCGAATCTACCTAAAGAAGTTGGAGCAGAATTTGATAAGGGCTTGCCACGCAAAGTATCTGTAGCTTGGGATAAGGTAGATGAAAAAGAGTTGGGGCACTATCATAGCTTTACGCTTAAAGGACATGTGGAAGGCACAGATATTGAAGCTCAAGCGACTGTAACGGTTGAAGGATTGCAAGTTGCAGAGGAAATCAGTCTCACAGTACCTAAGGGTGAGACGGTTCAATTGCCAGCTAATGTTCGGGCTTACCATTCTAACGGAACAACTATCTACAAAGATGTTGTTTGGGATCAGGTTCCAGCCAACTTTAGTCAAACTGAAGGGATCTATGAAATCAATGGTCGTCTAGTAGGTAGCAATCTGACAACTAAAGCTCATGTTCGAGTGTCTAGTCAAGTGGTTGCTGGAAATAATATCTCTAAACAATGGACAGGTTCACAATTACCAGCTGCCATTGTATCCAATACAGGAGGAGATGACACAGCCAACACCTTGAACGATTTGACTGTATCAAGAACGCCATCAGATGCTAAAAATAGATGGACTACTTGGAGAACAAATACTGATAATGACTGGGCTTCTATCTTATTTGGTAATTCAGGAGACTTGACGAAGCGTTTTGTCAACAATTTGTCGGTTGATTTCTATACTGATGGAGCAATTGGTCTTCCAAAAGAATATGTAGTTGAATATTATGTAGGTAAAGAAATTCCAGATTTACCAAGTGATGTCAGTCATGCGCAACGAGATAGCAATCATCCATTTAATAATCCAGATAATTGGAAAGCAGTTAAAAACTTACATGCTCCAAGTCAGCTGTCTGCAACTCAAACCAATCACTTCACATTTGACAAGGTCGAAACCTACGCTGTTCGTATTCGTATGAAGAAAGCAGATGGAACATCAGGTGTTGGTCTGACAGAGCTAACTGTGCTTGGAAACAAGGTCTTAAGTGAAACAAGTTCAGAGATTTCTATCAAGGTAGATGGCAAGGATCTTGAACATTTTAATCCATCTAAGACAGATTACTATATTCCTCAATCTAGCAAAGAAATCACAGCAACAGCTAGCAATAATGGTTTGGTAACAGTTGTTCCTGCAACAAGTCCAAAAGGTGCAACACGTCTCATCTTGAAAGCAGAAGATGGTACGGTGTTGAAAGAATATCGAATTTTCCGCAATGATGAGAGAGAAACTAGTCAACCTCTTGCTGCAGAAAACAGTGCTAAAATCTTGAATGTTGGAGACAATCTTCAACTTCCTTCAGAAGTAAGTGTTTATTATCCAACTTCAACTAATTGGACTACAGATAAACTTGCAGTGAAGTGGGATGCTATTCCTGAACATGCGACAGAGCATGAGGGAACATTTGAAGTTACCGGTCATGTCATTGGTACAAATCTAACGACTAAAATGCAGGTGACAGTTGTTTCTAAAGGCAATCAAGTCATTTCAGAAAATCCAAGCAACAATGAAACTGATTCTAAAGCCTTTGCTTCGACAACGAACGATACTCAAGCAGCTTCACATGATCGAATTTTCTATATCAATGATGGAAAATACAATGAAGATGGACGTTGGACAAACTGGTCTCGTACTCCGAAAAATCAAGAAACTTCTGTTGGATTACTCTTTAAGAAGGATGGAAAAATTGCTTCTCAATCTATTGGGAAAGTAGCCATTCAGTTCTTTAAAGATAGTGGCACAGATGCTCCAGAGAAAATGGTTCTAGAAAGATATATTGGTCCTGCTTTTACAGAACCAAGTACGATTTCTCGTTACGAAGAAAATGCCGATCATCCATTTAACAAGGCAGAAAATTGGGCACCAATTTCTTACAAAGCTTCTGGAGAATTAGTAGCTGGTAAACCAATCGAGTTTAACTTTGAACCGGTTCAAACGACAGCTATTCGTGCGCGCATGACTCGTAAGGCTACCACCAATGGTCTTGCACTTGTAGAATTTACAGCCTACTCTGCAGGCAAGGGATCAGAAGTGGAAACACCATCAGCGACTATTTCGATCGACGGAAAAGCATTGGAAAACTTTGATCCAAATGTGACAGATTACACTCTAACAACAATGGGTTCAAAACCAAAAGTCACTGCAACAACTAGTGGACATGGAGTAGTTACAGTTGTGGATTCTGGAAATGCCAATCTTCCAACACTGGTTCGTCTTGTTTCCAAAGATGGAAATCTGGTGAAAGAATATCGTTTACACTTTAAGTCTACCTTCCAAACAACACCAACAGAAGGCGTTAAGAACTTAGTAGCAGAAACTCCAAGTTTGGAAATTGAAAAGACTCCGCTTCCGTTTAAAGAAGTTATTCGTGAAAATCCTGAACTTGCTCAAGGTCAACGTCGTATCGTTTCTGAAGGACAAGATGGAGAAAAAGTTGACTATATTCAAGTTTTGGGTACTACTAGAAGTCTTGTTCATTCTGAAGAAAGAAAGGCTCAGGATCGCATTGTTGAAGTAGGAGTGAAAGCATCTATTTCAAGTAGTAAAGGCGAGGAGCCAGCTCCAATCAATGAAGTTCCAGAATTCAAAGGAGGTGCTAACTTTGTAGAAGCAGCAGTCAA
>CAURVH010000015.1:0-16729 GCA_963528645.1 uncultured bacterium | reverse complement strand
CAGGTCTCAAAGAGACCATCAAGTGGTACACGGATAACCAAGACTGGTGGAAATCAGAAAAAGAAGCAGTCGAAGCTAACTATGCTAAGACACAACAAGTGATTAAATAAATGCATACAAAAAAGCAAGAGAATTCAAGGTCTCTTGCTTTTTATGTGTGTCGTAATCTTTTATTCTCTTACTTCTTGTTTATAAAACTCTTTAAGGGCATCTTGCCAGGTTGGAATGACGAAACCTGTCGCCTTTGCTTTTGCCAAGCTCATAGTTGAGTTGAGGGGGCGTTTAGCCTTGGCAGGAAACTTGCTGGAGTCTACTGGTACTACTTCAACATCACTGTCCTTAAGAATTTCAACAGCAAAGTCATACCAAGTGGTATCCTCAGCTGCATCATTTGATAAGTGGTAGTAGCCATATTCTTTTTGATTTTCAGTCAAGTAGGTCATAAATTCGGCCAAGGTACGTGTCCAAGTTGGGCGACCGTGTTGGTCGTTGACTACAGTAAGAGTTTTATGGGTTTTGGCTAGATTTTGCATGGTAAAAACAAAGTTTTTTCCATAATTTCCAAAGACCCAAGCAGTGCGGATAATGTAATGCTGTGACGTAAGGTTTTCAACAAGCTCTTCACCCATTCGCTTGGTACGTCCGTACTCTGTCTGCGGATCAGGTAGGTCATCAACTTCCCATTCTTGTCCGACGGGTTTCTTTCCATCAAAGACGTAGTCTGTTGAGATATAGACCAGAGTAGCTCCGTATTTCTCAGAGGCCTTAGCAACATTTTCAGTTCCAGTTACGTTTATGGCAAAATCCAGTTCTTTTCCTTCATCTTCAGCTGCATCAACAGCAGTATAGGCTGCGCAATGATAGACTAAAGTTGGCTTAACCTCAGCAAATACTTTTTCAACCATTTCAGAATTAGTGATATCCATTTCGGCCACATCCACCGCAACATAGTCCACATTTCGTTCATCTAGCAGATAACGTAGTTCTGTACCGAGTTGACCATTTGCACCTGTAATTAAGATCATATCTTTCTCCTTGATTGTTCTTATACTTAATTATAGCAAAAATATAGAAAAAATGGTTTTTAGTGAAACTTTTTTCGGTATAAACTTTGTTAGTAAAGCCCAAGAGAGACGAATAATTATTACTTTAGAATATCCTTGAAACTATTTTTCAGAATATACCAAACTAACCCAAAAATTCTGAAAATTCTGTTGACATCTTTTTGAAAAGAGTCTATAATGGAGAGAAAGTTTTAAAGGAGAAAATGATGAAAAGTTCAAGACTATTTGCCCTTGCGGGCGTGACATTATTGGTGGCGACTACTTTAGCTGCATGTTCTGGATCAGGTTCGAGCGCTAAAGGTGAGAAGACATTCTCATACATTTATGAGACGGATCCTGACAACCTAAACTATTTGACAACTGGTAAGGCTGCGACAGCAGATATTACCAGTAACGTGGTTGATGGTTTGCTAGAAAATGATCGCTACGGGAACTTTGTGCCGTCTATGGCTGAGGATTGGTCTGTATCCAAGGATGGATTGACTTACACTTATACTATCCGTAAGGATGCAAAATGGTATACTTCTGAAGGTGAAGAATACGCGGCAGTCAAAGCTCAAGACTTTGTAACAGGACTTAAATATGCTGCTGATAAAAAATCTGATGGTCTTTACCTTGTCCAAGAATCGATCAAAGGATTGGACGCCTATGTAAAAGGGGAAATCAAAGATTTCTCACAAGTAGGAATTAAGGCTCTGGATGATCAGACAGTTCAGTACACTCTGAACAAACCAGAAAGCTTCTGGAATTCTAAGACAACAATGGGGGTAATGGCTCCAGTTAACGAAGAGTTTTTGAACTCAAAAGGGGATGATTTCGCTAAAGGAACAGATCCAAGTAGCATCCTATACAATGGGCCATTCTTGCTCAAATCGATTGTAGCCAAATCTTCTGTTGAATTTGCGAAAAATCCTAACTACTGGGATAAGGACAATGTCCATATCGATAAGGTTAAATTATCATTCTGGGATGGTCAAGATACCAACAAACCGGCTGAAGCCTTCAAGGATGGAAGCTTTACTATGGCACGTCTCTTCCCAACAAGCGCGAGCTACCCAGAGATTGAGAAATCATTTAAAGATAACATCGTTTATACCCAACAGGATTCGACTACTTATTTAGTAGGTACGAATATTGATCGCCAGTCTTATAAGTATACTTCTAAGACAACGGATGAAGAAAAAACATCAACCAAGAAAGCTCTTCTAAACAAAGATTTCCGTCAAGCTCTTGCTTTTGGTTTTGATAGAACTGCCTATGCCTCTCAAGTAAACGGTGCAAGTGGTGCGACTAAACTGCTTCGTAACTTGTTTGTCCCACCTACATTTGTTCAAGCAGATGGCAAAAACTTTGGTGAGTTGGTCAAAGAAAAATTGGTGACTTATGGAGACGAGTGGAAGGATGTAAATTTAGCTGATGCCCAAGATGGACTCTATAACGCAGATAAGGCCAAAGCAGAATTTGCCAAAGCTAAGACAGCTCTTCAAGCAGAAGGTGTGAAATTCCCAATCCACTTGGATATGCCAGTAGACCAAACAAACACGACGAAAGTCCAACGTGTTCAATCCTTCAAACAATCGCTTGAAGCTACTCTAGGGTCAGAGAACGTCGTTGTCGATATCCAACAACTTCAAAAAGATGATGTCTTGAACATCACCTACTTTGCCGAGACTGCTGCTGGTGAAGATTGGGATATCTCAGATAACGTGGGATGGACTCCAGACTTTGCAGACCCATCTACTTACCTTGATATCATCAAGCCATCTGTCGGAGAAAATACAAAGACTTACCTAGGATTTGACTCTGGAACAAACAACGCTGCAGCTAAGCAAGTTGGTTTGGAAGACTACGAAAAAATGGTTGTAGAAGCCGGGGAAGAAGTGAGTGACGTTTCAAAACGTTATGAGAAATATGCTGCTGCCCAAGCTTGGTTGACCGACAGTGCCTTGATCATCCCAACAACTTCTAAAACTGGTCGTCCAATGTTGTCTAAGATGGTACCATTTACGCTTCCGTTTGCATACTCTGGTAACAAGGGTACAAGCGAAGCCCTCTTGTATAAATATCTAGATCTACAAGATAAACCAGTGACAGCAGAAGAATATCAAAAAGCTCAAGAAAAATGGTTGAAAGAAAAAGAAGAGTCGAATAAAAAGGTTCAAGAAGATCTTGCAAAACATGTGAAATAACTGTTGCAAAATATACGAAAGGATTTAGTATTTCTCTTGAATGCTGAATCCTTTTTTACATTTGTAAGGAAAGATTCTAAATTTGGAGCCTATTTTTGTCAGAATAGAGAAAATTTTCGTTAATTTTACTTGTTTCCTATTGCTTTCTTAGCTATTATTTGTTATATTAAAAGCACAATTATTTTTTATTTATCAGGGTTAAGCATTGCACTTTCAGAGGAAGGAGTATTTTTTAAAAAAGGAATGTAAACGCTTACTCAAAAATGAAAGGATTTAGGAGTTCATGGATAAACGATTTTTTGAAAAACGCTGTAAATTTAGTATTCGGAAATTTTCATTAGGTGTTGCTTCTGTTATGATTGGGGCTGCATTCTTTGGGACAAGTACAGTTCTTGCAGATAGCGTGCAGTCTGGCTCCACAGCGAATTTACCAGCGGATCTAGCTGCTGCTCTTGCAACAGCAAAAGAGAATGATGGGCATGATTTTGAAGCGCCAAAGGCGGGAGAAGACCAAGGGTCTCCAGAAGTTACGGATGGACCTAAGACAGAAGAAGAACTATTAGCACTTGAAAAAGAAAAATCAGCTAGTTCAGATAAGTTACCAGAAGGCTTAGAGGGCAAATTAGATAAGGCTGAAGATAAAGGGAAAGAAGTTGACAAGGATCAATTAGCTAAGGATACTGAGAATCTCGTTCCAGAAGATGTAGCTAAAACAAAGAATGGTGAATTAAACTACGGAGCAACTGTCAAAATCAAGACACCATCAGGTGAAGGTAGTGGGATTGTCATTGGCGAAAATCTTGTTTTAACTGTTTCACATAACTTTATAAAAGACGTTCCAGATGGCAATAATCGCAAGGTCGTTGACAATGATAATGGTGATGGAGATATCTATAGCATTTCCTATCCAGGACTACCAGATGTTAAATTTGGTAAAAAAGATATTATTCACTGGGATCGTGAAGGTTTCCTAAAAGGCTACAAGAATGATTTGGCTCTTGTTCGATTGCGAACTGTTCTGGAAAATACGCCTGTTGAAGTAACCAAAAAGCCAGTTGTTAAGAAAATCGGAGATAAACTCCATGTCTTTGGTTATCCAGAAGGGAAATTGAATCCGATTGTCAATACTACAGTTGATTTTGCAGAACCATATGGAGAAGGTGTCCAAGGAATCGGTTATCAAGGAGGGAAACCGGGTGCTAGTGGTGGTGGTATCTTTGATACAGAAGGAAAACTCGTCGGTGTTCATCAAAATGGAGTTGTTGGCCAACGTAGTGGTGGTATTCTCTTCTCACCTGCCCAATTGAAATGGATCCAAGATCATATGAAGGGAATTTCAAGTGTCAAACCAGCAGACTTGGAAGAGAAAGAAAAACCAGCTGAAGAAAAACCAAAAGAGGACAAACCAGCTGCTAAACCTGAAACACCTGAAAAAGTAACAGCTGAATGGCAAACGGTAGCGAAAAAAGAACAACAGGGAACAGTCACTATCCGAGAAGAAAAAGGTATCCGCTACAATCAATTGTCCTCAACTGCACAGAACGACAATGGCGATAAACCAGCCCTGTTTGAAAAGAAGGGCTTGACCGTTGATGCCAATGGAAATGCGACGGTTGATTTAACCTTCAAAGAAGATTCTGAAAAGGGCAAATCACGCTTTGGTGTCTTCTTGAAATTTAAAGATACCAAGAACAATGTTTTTGTTGGTTATGACAAAGATGGCTGGTTCTGGGAGTATAAATCTCCAACCGATAGCACCTGGTATAAGGGGGGGCGTGTAGCAGCGCCTGAGACAGGATCAATTAACCGCCTATCAATTACCCTCAAGTCAGATGGACAACTCAATGCAACGAATAATGATGAGAAACTCTTTGATACGGTTACTTTGCCAGCAGCTGTTAATGAAACTCTTAAAAATGAGAAGAAAATCGTCCTAAAAGCTGGTTCCTATGGCAATGAGCGTACAGTTGTCAGCGTTAAAACAGACAATCAAGAAGGCGTGAAAGCAGATGATACTCCTGCCCAGAAAGAAACAGGTCCGGCCGTTGACGATAGCAAGGTGACTTATGACACTATCCAGTCTAAGGTCCTCAAAGCAGTGATTGACCAAGCCTTCCCACGTATTAAAGAATACAGCTTGAACGGGCATACCTTGCCAGGACAAGTCCAACAATTCAATAAAGTCTTTATCAACAAACACGAAGTCACACCTGAAGTTACTTACAAAAAAATCAATGAGACAACTGCAGAGTACTTGATGAAGCTTCGCGATGATGCTAATCTTATCAATGCGGAAATGACAGTTCGTTTGCAAGTTGTGGATAATCAATTGCACTTTGATGTGACCAAGATTGTCAACCATAATCAAGTCACTCCAGGTCAAAAGATTGATGACGAAAGAAAATTGCTTTCTACAATTAGTTTCCTTGGCAATGCTTTAGTCTCTGTTTCGAGTGATCAAGCTGGTGCTAAGTTTGATGGGGCAACCATGTCAAACAATACCCATGTCAGCGGAGATGATCATATCGATGTAACCAATCCAATGAAGGATTTGGCTAAGGGTTACATGTATGGATTTGTTTCTACAGATAAGCTTGCTGCAGGTGTTTGGAGCAACTCTCAAAACAGCTACGGTGGAGGTTCTTATGACTGGACCCGCTTGACAGCCTATAAAGAAACAGTTGGGAATACCAACTATGTCGGAATTCATAGCTCTGAATGGCAATGGGAAAAAGCTTATAAGGGTATTGTCTTCCCAGAGTATACCAAGGAACTTCCAAGTGCTAAGGTTGTTATCACTGAAGATGCCAATGCAGACAATAAAGTGGATTGGCAAGATGGAGCTATTGCTTACCGTAGTATCATGAACAACCCTCAAGGTTGGGAAAAAGTTAAGGATATCACTGCTTATCGTATCGCGATGAACTTTGGTTCACAAGCACAAAACCCATTCCTTATGACTTTGGATGGTATCAAGAAAATCAATCTCCACACAGATGGTCTTGGGCAAGGTGTTCTCCTTAAAGGATATGGTAGTGAAGGTCATGACTCTGGACACTTGAACTATGCTGATATTGGTAAACGTATTGGTGGTGTCGAAGACTTCAAGACCTTGATCGAAAAAGCGAAGAAATATGGAGCTCATCTTGGTATCCACGTGAACGCTTCTGAGACTTATCCTGAATCTAAATACTTTAACGAAGATATTCTTCGTAAGAATCCAGATGGCAGCTACAGCTACGGCTGGAACTGGCTAGACCAAGGTATCAACATCGATGCTGCTTATGACCTAGCACATGGACGCTTGGCTCGCTGGGAAGACTTGAAGAAAAAACTTGGTGATGGTCTCGACTTTATCTATGTGGACGTTTGGGGTAATGGTCAATCAGGTGATAACGGTGCCTGGGCTACCCACGTTCTTGCAAAAGAAATCAACAAACAAGGCTGGCGCTTTGCGATTGAGTGGGGCCATGGTGGTGAGTACGACTCTACCTTCCATCACTGGGCTGCTGACTTGACCTACGGTGGCTACACCAATAAAGGTATCAACAGTGCCATCACCCGCTTTATCCGTAACCATCAAAAAGATGCTTGGGTAGGAGACTACAGAAGTTACGGTGGTGCAGCAGATTATCCACTTCTAGGTGGCTACAGCATGAAAGACTTTGAAGGCTGGCAAGGACGAAGTGATTACAATGGCTATGTAACCAACTTGTTTGCCCATGATGTCATGACTAAGTATTTCCAACACTTCACTGTAAGTAAATGGGAAAATGGTACACCAGTTACCATGACCGATAACGGTAGCACCTATAAATGGACTCCAGAAATGAAGGTTGAGCTAGTCGATGCAGCAGGTAACAAGGTTGTTGTGACTCGTAAGTCAAACGATGTCAATAGCCCGCAATACCGCGAACGTACAGTAACGCTCAATGGACGTGTCATCCAAGATGGTTCAGCTTACTTGACTCCTTGGAATTGGGATGCAAATGGTAAGAAACTTCCTACTGAAAAGGAAAAGATGTACTACTTCAATACGCAGGCCGGTGCAACAACTTGGACCCTTCCGAGTGATTGGGCAAATAGCAAGGTTTACCTTTACAAGCTAACTGACCAAGGTAAGACAGAAGAGCAAGAACTAACTGTAACAGATGGTAAGATTACCCTAGACCTTCTAGCAAATCAACCATACGTTCTTTACCGTTCAAAACAAACCAATCCTGAAATGTCATGGAGCGAAGGCATGCACATCTATGACCAAGGATTTAACAGTGGAACCTTGAAACACTGGACTATTTCTGGTGATGCTTCCAAGGCAGAAATTGTCAAATCACAGGGTGCAAATGAAATGCTTCGTATCCAAGGCAATAAGAGCAAGGTTAGCCTTACTCAGAAACTGACTGGCTTGAAACCAAATACCAAGTATGCGGTTTATGTTGGTGTCGATAACCGTAGTAATGCTAAGGCAAGTATCACAGTGAATACTGGCGAGAAAGAAGTGACTACTTATACCAATAAGTCACTCGCTCTCAACTATATCAAAGCTTATGCTCATAACAATCGTCGTGAAAATGCTACAGTTGACGATACAAGTTACTTCCAAAATATGTACGCCTTCTTTACAACTGGCTCGGACGTCTCAAATGTTACTCTTACTTTGAGTCGTGAAGCTGGTGATGAAGCAACTTACTTTGATGAAATTCGTACCTTTGAAAACAATTCAAGCATGTACGGAGACAAGCATGATACAGGTCAAGGAACCTTCAAACAAGACTTTGAAAATGTTGCTCAAGGAATCTTCCCATTTGTAGTGGGTGGTGTCGAAGGTGTCGAAGATAACCGCACTCACTTGTCTGAAAAACACGATCCATATACACAGCGTGGTTGGAACGGTAAGAAAGTCGATGATGTTATCGAAGGAAATTGGTCATTGAAGACAAATGGGCTAGTGAGCCGTCGTAACTTGGTTTACCAAACCATTCCACAAAACTTCCGTTTTGAAGCTGGTAAAACTTATCGTGTAACCTTTGAATACGAAGCAGGTTCAGACAATACCTATGCCTTTGTAGTTGGTAAGGGAGAATTCCAGTCAGGTCGTCGTGGTGGTCAAGCTAGCGACTTGGAAATGCATGAATTGCCAAATACTTGGACAGATTCTAAGAAAGCCAAGAAAGTAACCTTCCTCGTGACAGGTGCAGAAACAGGCGATACTTGGGTAGGTATCTACTCAACAGGGAACGCAAGCAATACTCGTGGAGATGCTGGCGGAAATGCCAACTTCCGTGGTTATAACGACTTCATGATGGATAATCTTCACATCGAAGAAATTACCCTAACAGGTAAGATGTTGACAGAAAATGCTCTCAAGAACTACTTGCCAACGGTTGCCATGACTAACTACACGAAAGAGTCTATGGATGCTTTGAAAGAGGCGGTCTTTAACCTCAGTCAGGCAGATGATGACATTAGCGTGGAAGAAGCGCGTGCAGAGATTGCCAAGATTGAAGCCTTGAAGAATGCTTTGGTTCAGAAGAAGACAGCCTTGGTAGCAGAAGACTTTGAAAGTTTGGATGCGCCTGCCCAAGCTGGTGAAGGCTTGGAAAATGCCTTTGATGGCAATGTATCTAGCCTATGGCATACATCTTGGAATGGTGGAGATGTAGGCAAGCCTGCAACCATGGTCTTGAAAGAACCAACTGAAATCACAGGACTTCGCTATGTTCCACGTGGTTCAGGTTCAAACGGTAACTTGAGAGATGTGAAACTGGTTGTCACAGATGAGTCTGGCAAGGAGCACACTTTCACTGCGACGGACTGGCCTGATAATAATAAGCCGAAAGATATTAACTTTGGTAAGACAATCAAGGCTAAGAAGATTGTTCTTACTGGTACCAAGACATACGGAGATGGTGGAGATAAATACCAATCTGCAGCAGAACTTATCTTTAATCGTCCACAGGTAGCAGAAAAACCTCTTGACTTGTCAGGCTATGAAGCAGCTTTAGCTAAGGCGCAGAAATTGACAGACAAAGAAAATCAAGAGGAAGTGGCTGGAGTTCAGGCGAGCATGAAATATGCGACGGATAATCATCTCTTGACGGAAAGAATGGTGGCCTACTTCGCAGACTATCTCAATCAATTAAAAGATTCTGCTCCGAAACCAGACGCTCCTACAAGTAGCAAGGGTGAAGAACAACCACCAGTTCTTGAAGTACCAGAATTCAAAGGCGGAGTCAATGCAGCAGAAGCAGCTGTACATGAAGTCCCTGAGTTCAAGGGCGGCGTTAATGCGGCAGAAGCAGCTGTTCATGATCTACCTGAGTTCAAGGGAGGAGTCAGTGCGGCAGAAGCAGCTGTTCATGAAGTCCCTGAGTTCAATGGTGGCGTTAATGCGACAGAAGCAGCTGTACATGAGGTTCCTGAGTTCAAGGGTGGAGTCAATGCAGTAGAAGCAGCTGTACATGAAGTTCCTGAGTTCAAGGGAGGAGCCAATGCAGTAGAAGTGGCTGTACATGAAAAACCAGAGTACACAGGACCGCTAGGTACAGCAGGTGATGAACCAGCACCAACTGTTGAGAAACCAGAGTATAAGTTGACACCAGCTCCACTAGCTGATACAAAGACATCAGAAATCAAAGATACTCTGAAAAATGAAGAAAGCAAGAAGACACTCCCAGAAACAGGAGAAGACCAGTCTGATACAGCCCTCTTCCTAGCAGGAATCAGCCTAGCATTGTCAGCCGCCCTCTTTGCTATTAACAGTAAAAAAGAATAGATATTTATTTATTCCACAACTATATTGTTTGGATAAGTGGCTTGGACTTCTATGGGAGTCAGAGTCGGAAAATGAATCAAACACCTGGAGAGGACCTCTTGGTTCTCTCCTTTTTAAAAGGAGAAATGATAACGCTTACTAGCGTAGGCGGATGAAAGGAAATAGGAGAAATATGGACAAACACTTTTTTGAGAAACGCTGTCATTATAGTATCCGCAAATTTGCAATTGGTGCAGCCTCAGTTATGATTGGTGCTAGTATCTTTGGAGCCAATATGGTTCAGGCAGCAGAAACAGCAGCGCCTTCAGAGACAGAGGGAAGTATCACTCATGTTCAAGCTCTGGATAAGTTACCAGATGATTTAGCAGCTGCGCTTGAAAAGGCGGATGCAGAAGCTGCAACAGAAGCAAGTCATGAAGAAACTCCAGCGACTGATGAGGGAAGCAATCCTGCAACAAGCGAAGAGGCAAAACCAGAGACAAGTCCTGCAAGTCCCAAGCCAGCAGAAACGCCGAAACCGGTTGAAACACCAAAGGCGGATAATCAACCTGCGGAAACCACTACACCAGCAGTAAAACCAGCTGAAAAGACAATCGAAGATAGAGAAGATGTCAACCATCTCGAAGGTGCTACTGCTTCAGCAAACAACCATGAGGCTGGAACAAGCTTTACAGCTGACAAAGCAGTTGATGGTGACAATAATACTAGATGGGCAACGGACAGAGATGTACCAAAACCAACCTTCGAATTAACTCTTCCAAAAACTACCCTCATCAAGCATGTGGAAATTGACTGGGATCGTCGTCTTCGCAATGGGCAAAATGACCCAAATATCAAATCTTGGAGTCTCTACTACGCAGGTCAAGAAGACGTGGGCGCTAATGGAGAAAAACAATGGAAACTAGCGCATACCAAGACTGGAGATCCTGTTTTAGATGAGAAAGTAGACCTAGCTGAGAGTATCAAAGCTAAGTATCTCAAACTTGAGGTCAATGATTATCAAGCGGGAACAATGGGCTGGAGAAATGTTGGAATCCAAGAAATTCGAGCTTATTCAAACGTTCCGGACCATAGTAAGGTAACGGATATCCGCCAAGTTAACCACTTGGATGTGGCTGAAGATGGCAAGTCTCTTGTCCTACCAAGTTTGCCGGGTCAGGTTAGTCTGATTGGCAGTAACAAGCAGGGTGTGATTGACCTTCAAAATCGCATCTACCAACCTCTGACAGATCAACGTGTCAAGGTCATGGTACAACAAATCAAAGACAGCCATACCTTTACCAAAGAGTTTGAAGTTGTTATCAAGGGCCTACATCAGGACGAAGGTGTGGGTGTGAAACCAAAAGTAGCACCAGCTGTTCAACAATGGTATGGGAAAGAAGGCCAATCTTCTATCACTTCAGATACAGTCCTTGCGACGGGTGATTCTGGCTTTGATCAGGCTGCAACCTTCTATCAGTCAGACCTTGCCAGCCGTGGATTGGAATTGGCGACAGGTGACAAGCAGGCTCAAAAACGAATCGAATTTAAAAAGGTTGAAAACAAGGGTTACGGTAAGGAAGGCTACGGCATCACTATCCAAAATGATGTGATTACCATCGAAGCTGCCACAAACACAGGAGCCTTCTACGCCACTCGTACTCTTCTTCAAATGGGAGAAACAGACCTACAAAATGGCGAAATTCGAGATTTCCCAAGTTTCAGCCACCGTGGCTTTATGTTGGATACAGGTCGTAAATTTATCCCTTATGACACCCTCGTAGACATCATGCTAAACATGGCCTACTACAAGATGAACGACTTGCAGTTGCACCTTAATGATAACTATATCTTCCTCAAGGAACACTTGGCAGGAAAGAATCTTTCCAAAGAGGAAGAACTCAAGTATGTCCTTGAACATGCCAAGACTGGTTTCCGTGTGGAGACAGACATTGTCGGTAAGAATGGCCAAAAACTAACATCAGATGAGCATTATACCAAGGAAGAAATGCAAAATCTGATCAAACTTGCCAAGGCCTTGCATATCAACCTAGTGCCAGAAATTGACACACCAGGTCACGCTCTATCATTTGTCAAAGTTCGCCCAGACCTCATGTATCAAGGTAGTTTGAGCGATTATTCAGGCAAGCACAATGTTGAGCGCGTAGCCATGCTAGACTTGGATAACAAGTACGATGAAACGCTGGCTTTTGTCAAATCCGTCTATGACAAACTCCTCGATGGTCCAGATGCACCACTTCATGGGGTGTCAACTGTTCATATCGGTACAGATGAGTATTATGGTAGCAGAGAAAGCTATCGTCGCTATGTTAATGACCTTATCAAATACATTAAAGGAAAAGGCTATACACCACGTATCTGGGGTTCGCTCAGTGCGAAACGAGGTAAAACAGCGGTTGATTGGAACGGAGTAGAAGTTGATATCTGGAGCATTGGCTGGCAACGTCCTAATGAAGCAATTGCTCAAGGAGCTAAGATTATCAATATCACGGATGTGCCGACATATAGTGTCCCAAGTGGAAGCAATAGTCAAGCAGCCTACGGGGACTATGCTAACTATGAGCGTCAATACAATAGCTGGACACCAAACGACTTCCGAACAGGTGGAGGTCCGCTTCTAGAATCGTCTCATCCAAGTATTATCGGAGGAGGTCATGCGGTTTGGAACGACAATATCGACCTTCATGAGACAGGACTTACTTCTTACGATATCTTTAAACGTTTCTTCAAGAGCATGCAAACCACTGCAGAACGCACTTGGGGATCTGATCGTGCAGCTGCGACCTTTGCAGAACGCACCCTACCAACGAGCCCTTATGCGCCACAGTCAAATCCTGATAAAGAGATTGATCAAAGCGACTTGTTTACCATCAATCCTGAAACAGTCAAGAACTATGCAAGCAAGAAGGTGAAGACAAGCGAGCAGGGATTGGCTTTTGAGAAAGACAGCAGTATCGAAGGCTTGGCAGGTGATGTTGGTCCAAGTCACGTCTTGAAGTTTGATGTGACTGTCACTGGAGACGGTGAACAAACCTTCTCAACAAGTGGGGACAACCGTATCTATCTAGCTGATAAAGACGGCTATCTTGCTTATCAATTTGAACAGTTCCATATCCAATTCAATAAAAAACTTGAAAAGAACAAACGTTATCAAATCTCTATCGTAACCAAACCACAATCTACAGAAGTCTATGTGGATGGTGAAAAGATTGAGCGTATTGCAAATCCAGCCCATCCTCGCTTTGCCCACAATAGTTTGGTACTACCGCTTGAAAGCATCGGTGGTTTCAAAGGAATCTTGCATAGCGCAGAGTTGTCAGACAAACCATTTGTAAATCCTCGTTTGATTTCAAATGATAAGATTACTGCAACCGCAAGCAGTCAGCAACTTCCAGGAAACGCGACTGAAGGAGCTGTTGAAAAGGCCTTTGATAATGATCCAAATACCTTCTGGCATACTAAGTGGACTGGTGACACTGCGCCATACACCCTTACTATGACCTTGAAAGAAGCAGAAAAAGTCAATGGCTTGACTTATCTCCCACGCCCAGGTGGTGGAAATGGTGTTGTGACGCGCTACGAAATCTACGCACAAAAAGATGACCAAATGGTCAAGGTTTCAGAAGGAAGCTGGGACAACAACGCCCAAGAAAAAACAGTCAACTTTGCGGCGGTTCATACCAACAAGATTGAGTTGAAAGTATTGGAAGGCGTTGGTGGCTTTGCAAGTGCAGCTGAAGTTCATCTATTAAAACCTGTCAAAGAGGAGCAAGAAACGCCTGCACCAAGTCAACCAGAAAAACCAACTACACCTGAAAAACCAAAAGTAGATCAAACAGGTGATGGAACAGTTGAATTGGCAGATCAATTCACTGCAAGTAAACCAGCTAGCGAAGACAGCATTGCAGCTGCTAGCAAGAGCGCAGACTATCTCAAGAAAGAGTACAAGGTCTTCCCAACTCCACAAAAAGTGACTTATGGAGAAGGAGTCACAGCCCTTCGTAAGCAAGTCAATCTGGTTATGGGGGATCAACTCGATATTTATACTCGCAATCGCTTGAAGAGTGTTTTGCAGGACAATCAAGTGTCTTATACAACTGGTAAGGCGGCAATCGCTGGCGCAACTAATATCTATCTTGGAGTGCATGGACAAGGTTCACAAGCAGAGCAAAACTTGTCTAAGGTTTCAGCAGGTCTCTTTGACAAAATTGACGCTTATGTCTTGAGCATCAAGGATAATTCGATTTCCATCGTCGGAAAAGACACAGATGCAGTCTTCTATGGTTTGACAACCTTGAAACACATGCTCAAGGAAAGCCAAGTGCCAGTCCTTCGAAATGTGACAGTAGAAGATTACGCAGAGCTCAAGAACCGTGGTTTCATCGAAGGTTACTATGGAAATCCATGGTCTAATGCCGATCGTGCAGAACTCATGCGTTTTGGTGGCGATTTGAAATTGAACCAATACTTCTTTGCACCAAAAGATGATCCATACCATAACAAGAAATGGCGTGAACTCTATCCGGAAGAAAAACTAGCTGAAATCCGTGAACTTGCTCGTGTCGGAAATCAAAGTAAAACACGCTATGTCTGGACTATCCATCCATTCATGAACAACCGTATCCGCTTTGGCAATGAAGCGCATTACCAAGAAGATTTGGCAACCATCAAGGCCAAATTTACCCAGTTGATGAAAGTGGGTGTCCGCGAATTTGGTATCCTTGCAGATGATGCTCCAAGTCCAGTCGGAGGCTACAATAGCTACAATCGCTTGATGCAAGATATGACCAAGTGGTTGACTGAAATGCAGGGAACTTACAGCGGTCTTCGTAAAGAAATGATCTTTGTTCCTGGCCAGTATTGGGGTAATGGACGTGAGGATGAGTTGAAATCCCTCAATGAAAATCTCCCAAGTTCAACATCCATGACCTTGACGGGTGGTAAGATTTGGGGTGAAGTCTCTGAAAGCTTCCTATCAACTCTCAAGAACAATCTATCCGCAGGTGGCAAAACCTATCGCCCAGTTTCACTTTGGATTAACTGGCCGGTAACAGATAACTCGAAACAACACTTGATTCTAGGTGGTGGTGAGAAATTCCTTCATCCAAACGTGGATCCAAGTTTGCTATCTGGTATCATGTTGAACCCAATGCAACAGTCTGAACCATCTAAGATTGCCCTCTTTGCAGGAGCTCAATACTCATGGAAACAGTGGAAATCAGAAGAAGAAGCTAAGAAAATCAATGATATTGCCTTCAACTTTGTAGAAAATGGTCATTTTGAAGATAGCAAGGTATCAGCAGCCTTCCGCGAACTTGGTAAGCACATGATCAACCAAAACATGGATAATCGTGTCGTCAAACTAGAAGAATCTGTAGACTTGGCTCCAAAATTAACAGACTTCATGACCAAGCTCAAAGCAGGTCAGGATGTGACTGCAGAACGTGCAGCCTTGCGAGCTGAATTTGCCAAGATTAAAGAAGCAGCCGAACTCTATAAAGCATCAGGCGATAAAAAAATGGTTGCCCAAATCCACTATTGGTTGGATAACGCAATCGACCAAATGAATGCCCTTGATGCCTTCCTTACAGGAACTGAAGCCATGGCTACAAACGATGCTGCTAAGCTTTGGGACAGCTATTATAAAGGCTTGAAGTTCTACGAACAGTCTCAAACTCATACCTTCCATTATGTAGACCATATGGAAAAGGCTGAATTGGGTGTTCAACATATTCGTCCATTTATCCTATCCTTGAAAGAAGTTCTGGCGTCTGAGGTTCAAAAAGTCTTGCATCCAGATCAAATCATCAGTACCTTTATCACCAATCGAACAGGTGTAGAAGGTGGTTTGGCAGAAGTAACGGATGGCGATTTGGCAACTCATGCGATTATTAAATCACCAAATAGCATCAAGACAGGTGATTATATTGGTATGAAGTTCAACAAACCAGTAGCGATTCAAACCTTGACCTTTGCTATGGGAACGCAGGCAAATCCACGTGATACCTTTAGTAAGGCAGAAGTGCAGTATCTAGATGAAAATGATAACTGGGTAACCTTGAAAGAGCCAAGCTATGTCGGAAATGAATCCCTTCTTAAGTTTGAAAATCTCAATATCAAGGCCAAGGCAGTTCGCATGATTGCGACAGCAGACCGCGAAAACACTTGGTTTGCAGTTCAGGAAATTGCAGTCAACCGTCCAGTTGAAAAAGCTCGTAGCCAACAAGCAACGACAGTTAGTCTAAGCTCAAACTTAGTTTACAAACTAAATACCTCAGCCCGTCAAATCACTGATGGCAAGGACAATACAGAAGCCATGATGGCAAATGCTGACGGTAGCAATACAACTCCAGTAGATGCCTGGGCACAACTTGACCTCGGTGAAGTCAAGTCAGTCACTAAAGTACGCCTTCGCCAAGGAACGGGTGATAAACTTGCCGCAGGTGTACTTGAGTACTCTACAGATGGAACTACTTGGCAGGAACTCGATCGCTTGTCAGGTGAGCAAACCAAGGAAGTGACCAGAGCGATCAATGCTCGTTACATCCGAGTACGCAATACCAAGGCCCTCGACCTCTGGTGGCGTATTCAGGACTTCTCTGTTGAGACACGCTCTGGAAACAGTGAGTTAACAGACACCAACGTCGACGCCTTGAAGGAAACACCAGTAGTGGATAGCTTGGGCAGTTACGAGCTTCAAA
>CAURVH010000014.1:0-24114 GCA_963528645.1 uncultured bacterium | reverse complement strand
TGTTTATGAACCAATCCAAGACAGCTAGCAACATCATGTTTATGCTTGATTTGGGTAATCATCTGGATCAGTGGTCTTTAAAAAAAACAGCAACAGATTTGGAACAAAGCCTTCTTGCTAAAGAAAGTGATGTTTTCTTAGTGCGGGGAGACATGGTCATCAGCATCAAGAGTTCTGATGTTCAAGTAGGTGATGTATTAGTTGTCTCCCAAGGTAATGAAATCTTGTTTGACGGCCAAGTGGTTTCAGGATTAGGCATGGTCAATGAGAGTTCCTTGACTGGAGAGAGCTTCCCTGTTGAAAAGAAAGAGGGAGATTCTGTATGTGCGAATACTGTTTTGGAAACAGGAGAGTTAAGAATTCGTGTGACTGATAATCAGATAAACAGTCGTATTTTGCAACTCATCAATCTGATGAAAAAATCTGAAGAGAGTAAGAAGACAAAACAACGTCATTTTATTAGGATGGCAGACAAGGTTGTAAAATATAACTTCTTAGGTGCTGGTTTGACTTATCTGTTAACAGGTTCGTTTTCAAAAGCCATTTCCTTTTTATTGGTGGATTTTTCATGTGCTCTAAAAATATCCACACCTGTAGCCTACCTTACGGCCATAAAGGAAGGTCTAAATCGAGAAATGGTTATTAAAGATGGTGATGTATTAGAAAAATATCTGGAAGTGGATACTTTCTTGTTTGATAAAACGGGTACCATCACGACGAGTTATCCTTTGGTTGAAAAGGTTCTTCCTTTCGGAGATTATACTGAGAAAGATATTTTAAGAATAAGTGCATGTTTGGAGGAACATATCTATCATCCTATTGCCAATGCAATTGTTAAACAAGCTGAAATTGAAGGCATTGAACACGAAGAAATGCATGGCAAGCTTCAGTATGTTGCAAGCAAAGGGATTAAATCGCAAATTGATGGTCAATCGGTTGTCATTGGAAATTATGTACTAATGCAAGACGAACAGGTAAGAATTAGTTCTGAGCAGCTGGCCTTGATTGAGCAATATAAGACTCATTACAATTTATTGTTTTTGGCTTATAAGAAAGAATTAATTGGGATGTTTTGTATCCACACTCCCTTGAGAAGCGAGGCGAAAGTTGCATTGAAAAAGCTAAAGCGCCAAGGGAAAAAACTGATTCTGGCAACTGGTGATACGTTGGCTAGAACAGAAGAGTTGGTTAAAGATCTGCCATTTGACAACGTTTATACTGATTTAAAACCAGATGGTAAGTTTCAGTTGGTTCAGGAATTACAGAAAGCTGGCCGAACTATTTTGATGGTTGGAGACGGGTTAAACGACTCTGCTGCCTTGACGCTTGCAGATATTGGGGTTGTGATGAATGAAAGTGCTGATATTTCTAAGCAGATGAGTGATATTTTATTATTAGATAATCGTTTAGATTTCTTCGAGGAATTGAATTCTTTATCTGAATCGTTGCAGAAATTAATTCAAAGAAATATTCAAGAAACAGTTGTAATAAATGGAAGTTTAATTGGATTTGGGTTGTTAAATTGGTTAAGCCCATCTAATCTTTCGATATTGCACAATCTGACTACTTTAAGAATCGTCCTTCGTAGTCTTTCTATTAAAAGTAGGTAAGAGACCGAGAAGCTGAGGTTATAAAAACTAAAAGGAGTTGTCTCATTTGAGAATAACGGCTCTTTGTCAACTGTAGTGGGTTGGTGGAAAATTATACCCTGGAGAGGACCAAATTGGTTCTCTCCTTTTAAATATTGAAAAAACCATTGGCAGTGGACATACTTTAAGACTATATATTTCTGAAACTAGTTTCACAATACAAATATTGACATGCAATTATTAATTGGTGGATTTTAAGTTGACATCTACAAAGGTTAATGTTAAAATACATTCAAAAATATATTTGAATGAGGTGCTTTATGGTTCAAAATGTTGTTACTTCAATAATCCTGTATTCTGGGACAGCCGTAGACTTACTTATTATCCTAATGTTATTTTTTGCCAAAAGAAAAAGCAGAAAAGACATCATTAACATCTATTTAGGACAATTTCTAGGCTCTGTTAGTCTAATATTGCTAAGTTTACTTTTTGCATTTGTCTTAAATTATATTCCTAGTAAAGAGATTTTAGGTTTGCTCGGTTTGATTCCAATTTTCCTAGGACTCAAAGTTTTGCTTTTAGGAGATTCTGATGGAGAAGCTATTGCAAAAGATGGTTTGCGCAAAGATAATAAAAACCTGATTTTTCTAGTCGCTATGATTACTTTTGCAAGTTGTGGTGCTGACAATATTGGTGTTTTTGTCCCATATTTTATTACCTTAAATTTAGCGAATTTGATAGTGGCTTTACTTACCTTTCTAGTCATGATTTATCTCTTGGTTTTTTCTGCCCAAAAATTGGCACAAGTCCCTTCTGTTGGAGAAACTTTGGAAAAATATAGCAGATGGTTTATTGCCGTTGTTTATTTAGGATTGGGGATGTATATCCTGATTGAAAACAACAGCTTTGACATGCTAAGGACTGTGTTCGGCTAGGAGAAAAAATTATGAAAAAAGATAGTATCTGTCAAGTGGATGTTATAAATCAACAAAATGTTACAACCGCAACGAACTACCTTGAAAAGGAAAAAGTCCAAAAATCACTTCGCATTTTATCAAAATTTACCGATAATAAACAGATAAATATCATCTTTTATCTCCTTGCTGTTGAAGAACTCTGTGTCTGTGATATAGCCTATTTACTAAATCTCAGTATGGCATCTGCCTCCCACCATCTTCGTAAACTAGCCAATCAAAACATCTTGGATACTAGAAGAGAGGGGAAAATTATATATTATTTTATAAAAGATGAGGAAATCAGAGATTTTTT
This sequence comes from uncultured bacterium, assembly GCA_963528645.1. Classification (GTDB taxonomy): domain Bacteria; phylum Bacillota; class Bacilli; order Lactobacillales; family Streptococcaceae; genus Streptococcus. The sequence goes on along the minus strand of CAURVH010000014.1, from coordinate 21,256 downwards.
TAATCAACTAGGATAACAACTATTTTTACTACTTTTCCATGATTATAGGGGATTATATATGAAATTTTTTGATGAAAATTTCCCATAAGAAATACCTACTCGTATCAAATGTTTAAGAAAAAAGTATAATTTAAAGCAAATCGACCTAGGTAATGCAGCTCAAGTTAGCCAAGTTGAAAAGGGAGGAATTTGAAAGAAAATGTATCTTTGATAGTAGTCATTTATTGTGAAATATGATATATTTATTAATTAGATGGATGAATATTTCTAAAGTTAAATAAAATATGACAGATACATGTTTTTTAGTGTATCTTGTTTGTACTCAAAGTATGAAATGAATATCTAATATTTAAGATTAATAAATATTATACGATGAGATAGAATGCTACAAAATGAAAGGTGATGTAATCTGATGAAGAAAGATAGATTAATTGCATTGACAGATGCGGTTCTAGCAATTATAATGACTATCCTAATCTTAGAATTAGAAAAACCAACGACACCAAGTCTTCAAGCTTTTTGGGATTTACGGCAAAATTTCTTTGCTTATTTTCTTTCCTTTTTCTGGTTAGGATCGTTATGGATGGCACTAAACACACTATGGGAAAAGGTTGAGAAAATTTCCCCACAAATTGTTTGGTGGAATTTGTTTCTTTTATTTTTTGTTTCATTTATGCCCTATGCTACTGGAATCGTTAGTAGTCATTTCATGAACCATACGGCACAGCTCTTTTATGGACTGATCGTTATTGTTTCAACGGTAGCAAACTGGTTTTTACATAAAGTAATTGATAAACCCAATATAGATCAGAAAGAATTACTTGAAGCTACCGCACAATATAGAAAGTTATTGATACCTGACCTAATAATTAAAGGAGTGGGATTGATTCTATCCTTAATTCTCTATCCTCCGATTATGATGTATAGTGTTTTAATTGCGGCATTTTACATCATAACTTTAAAAACACTATCTGAAAAAAGAGTGAATAACTAAAAAACGGTGACCAAAGTTAGGTGTATTATTTTAATGATTACAGACCTAAACTATTCCCCTATTTAGAATCTATTAATTCATATTTTATAAATTAATTAGTAGATATCGTTCTTAAAATCCTTGATATTTCGCTGTTTTTAGTCCAACTGAAACGCATACTTTCCAAACCAGATTTTAAGAAAGCTCGTAAAGCTAGGTAGTTTTCTAAACGTTAAAAACTAGCTACAATACAGCATTTACAACACTTCATGGTTCACACCATGGGGTGTTTTTGATGATTTTAAGCAAAATTCACACCATTTAATTGAAAGTTATTTAAATTAGATAAAAATTTGTTTTCTGAAAAAGTGGGAAAACATTGATTTTAAGCGAATTTTGAATCATATTCGAATGGGAGTTTTTAAAATCATGTTTCGGTTGTAAAAGTGCCAAAGTTGATTCTCCATAGGAGAATGATATCTCCTGCTAGTAAATCATCTGCTAATAGGTCCATGTGTCATTTGGGAACGGGCTTGAGATTTAGTAGCCAAGCTTCGACATCACGATTAAGAGAGATATAGGGCTTGACAGAGTAGTTATCAAAAGTAGTATTCATAAATTTTTTCTTTCTAATTTATCTCTATCAGTCTAACAAATTTCTAAAAAATCTAAAAATATTAAAACTCTGTCAAGTTTTTTTCTTGACACCTGTCAAAAATCTGCTATAATAGAACATGTGCTAAATAGCTCAGCTATTTCACCGAAATAAAATAATAAGAAAAGAGACATTAAAAAATGGCAGTTAAAATCCGTTTGACTCGTATGGGTTCTAAGAAAAAACCTTTCTACCGTATCAACGTAGCAGACTCACGTTCACCACGTGACGGACGTTTCATCGAAACAGTTGGAACTTACAACCCACTTGTTGCTGAAAACCAAGTAACTTTGAAAGAAGACCGCGTTCTTGCATGGTTGGCTGATGGAGCTCAACCTTCAGATACAGTTCGCAACATCCTTTCAAAAGAAGGCGTATTGAAAAAATTCCACGATTCTAAATTCTCAAAATAAGTTTAAAGTAGGTTGACAGATGGATACGATTGAAAATCTCATTATTGCGATTGTGAAACCTTTGATTTCACAACCTGATGCCTTAACTATCAAGATCGAAGACACACCAGAGTTTTTGGAGTATCACTTGGATCTTGACCAAAGCGATGTCGGTCGTGTTATCGGTCGTAAGGGTCGCACTATCTCAGCGATAAGAACGATTGTCTACTCTGTCCCAACTGAAGACAAAAAAGTAAGAATCGTTATTGATGAAAAATAAAGAAAGCGGGACAGATGTCTCGCTTTTTTATGAGGAGGAGAAGATGAAGGATTTAACGTTTAGACAATTACAAGCTTACTTACTCGAACATTACCAGCAATCTCGAACTGAGGAAGGCCTCTTTATCAAGTTAGTGGAGGAAGTCGGAGAAGTTGCGGAGGTCTTGAATGGGCGCTCTGGTCGAAAAGAGGGTGTCCAGGACTCAAATGAGGAACTAGCCAAAGAACTGGCAGATATTATTCATTACACCGTCGCAATCGCGGCTATCAACGATATTGACCTAACCAAAACCATCTTTGATAAAGATAAGAAGGCTGCCATTAAGTACCAACATGAACGAGATTTGGAAGAATTTTTGGAAAACTTCCAAGAGAACTAGGAATAATCTCTTTTCACTGATATGAAAGGTTTCTCCTAGTTTACGCTAGCTAGTAAGAAAGAATGAGAAAGCAATGAGACCAGAGGATTATGCATGGAATGAGTTTGAACGAACTGCCTATAAGACTAAAATGAATCACCTACCCAGTCCTTACAAAGTTGCCATTTGGGACGACTCTGAGAAAAGATTGGAACTAGAACAAATACTGGATAGACTTCCTCAGAAAGAACTAGCTCGATGGGCATTAGAGAACTCGCGAGATTTCTTATCTTTAATTGATATCGGTGATGAAGGTGAGAAAAATAAAATAATTCGGCAAGCTTATGAGGCTTTTGATGCACGATTGAGAAATGAGATCTCACCTCATGAGTTGAGGAAAGCAGGTTTCACAGCAAATCTCCTCTCTAAAAATGCCCAAAATCAAATCGCTAAGTATGCTGCTAGAGTCTTTGTACAAGCTATTTCAACAGCCCATATGAGAGGACACGCCATCGTTTCCGCGGATTATGCTATCAAAGTAAGGAATCTCCAAGAGGCAGACAAGTTAGAACTTGTGAGACAAGAACGAGAAAAGCAGATTAGACTGGCTGAATCCTTTTTAGCTAATGTAATAGATAAACGGTGAAAGAAGGCATAAAATAGGAATCCTAGAAATAGCATCTAGGATTTTACTATGCTAAAATGGATAGACAGTCTCAAAGAATTCTAGTCAATTAATCTTGAGAATAGCTATTTTTAAAGGGAGTAACATTCTATGAACGAGAAAACAAAAGCTTACCTAGCAGCCTTATCCTTTTCAGCCATCATTGGATTTTCTTTTTTATTTACAAAGATTGCTTTAGGCTATGCCAGTCCTCTCACCAACTTAGCGCATCGCTATACAATTGCTGCTTTGGTATTGGTCATCCTTCATCAAACCAAACTTATCAAAGTGAGTTTGAGTAGAAAAGATATTCTTTCTATTCTTCCTATGAGTCTTTTCTATCCACTCCTCTTCTTTATTTTTCAATCCTTTGCTTTACAGTATATATCGTCTTCTGAAGCGGGAATTTTACAAGCGCTTGTCCCGATTTTTACGCTCCTTTTGGCATCGGTCTTTCTCAAGGAGAAGACAAGTTTGCTGCAAAAGTTCTTTTGAATTTTATCCGTAGCAGGAGTAGTTTTCATCTTCCTTAGTAAAGGAGCAAACTTTAGCACTGAAACTGCTAGCCTGGGCCTTCTCTTGATGTTGGGATCTGTTCTCGCCAATGCGATAAACAATATCCTCAGCAAGGCTAAAGGAGGTCGCTATCGGGCTATGGATATGACAGTTGTTGTGATATTTGTTGGCTTCGTCACCTTTAATACGTTGAGTCTGACCTCTCACTATCTAGAGGGGAACATATTAGCTTACTTTGCGCCACTTGGACAGGTACCCTATCTGCTTTCCATCCTCTATTTGGGAATTTTAGCCTCTATCGTGACTGGTAGTCTCTCTATCTATGCTATCGTTCGCCTTGGGGCATCAACCGTCAGTGTCTTTGGCAATCTTGGAACAGTTTTGACCATTCTAGCTGGAGCTCTTATCCTCCACGAACCAATTTATAGTTACCATGTGATTGGAGCTGCTCTGATTATTGCTGGAATCTTAGGCATGAATCTGATGAGAAGAAAGTAAAGATTGCTTAGCAGTCTTTTTCTTTATCTAAATAATGCAGAAAATTCAAAATTTTTAATGAAATCAAGTTTAGAAAACGATGATTTTAATATAGCATGATAAAATAGATACAAAGTATGATATCAGGATAAAGAGGAGCGAATGTAGTAATGAAGCCAAATGATATTACTGAAGCTATTGCTTTTTATAACAGAGAACCCGAGACTTTGGAACGTCACATTATAGCAGTCGTAGATTGTGATTTGGTTGTTTATCATCGTCCTGGGAATGCAAATAAAGGCCACATTATTTTCTATCATGGAGCTTGTGGACGCAGTCAGATGTGGGCCCACCAGTATGATGCTTTTGATGGATTTGACCTTTACTTTGTCAATGTTAGAGGGCAGGGTGAATCACCTATGAAAGTTGGCCTTCCCGACTTGGAAGGCGCTGTTCAAGATGTAGATGCTATTTTATCTTATTTTCAGCTAGATAAGGTGATATTGGTTGGTCATTCTTGGGGAGGAAATCCACTTCAAGAGTATACCTATCGCCATCCAGAAAGAGTCCTAGCCTTGGTCATGGTAGATAGTTGGGGACAGCATCGATACCTATCAGAGAAAGAAAGAGGTCGAATCAAATATAGTTCTCTTATGTACAAAACGATTCCTTGGAAGGTGATTGCTGATAAAAATTCAAAAATGTGTACTGATAACCCTATCACAAGAGAATTGGTCAAGACGGCCATCATAGAAACTGGGCGAGATGTTTTCTTGAACCTTGGAATCACAGGTTTCTTGACAGTTCATGAGATAGAAGGATATAAAGGAAATCCTCCCATGTTATTAGTAAGAGGCGAAAACGATTTTCCCAAGCACCTAAAAATAATCTATGATGGTATCATTGCTCTAAATCCCAATGCGCGTCAAGTAACGATTTCAGATAGCAAACACCAACCGATGAATGACCACCCTAAAGAGTTTAATCAGATAGTTGGTGAATTTTTTGAAGAAGTAGTAGCCTTGTAAGATAGGACCTATCCAACTTGTGAAAATCCCTGGAACGTGATAAAATAAAGGATAGAAATAGATACAGGAGACAAGATGAACTACTTTAATGTTGGGAAAATCGTCAATACGCAGGGGCTACAGGGTGAGATGAGAGTCTTGTCTGTGACGGATTTTGCTGAGGAACGCTTTAAAAAAGGGGCAGAACTGGCTTTATTTGATGAAAAAGATCAGTTTGTTCAAACAGTGACCATCGCTAGCCACCGTAAGCATAAGAATTTTGACATTATCAAATTCAAAGACATGTACCATATCAATGCGATTGAAAAATACAAGGGGTACAGTCTCAAGGTCGCTGAGGAAGATCTGAATGACCTAGACGATGGGGAATTCTACTATCACGAGATTATCGGTTTAGATGTTTACGAGGGAGACAACTTGATAGGAACTATCAAGGAAATCCTGCAACCAGGTGCCAATGATGTTTGGGTGGTCAAGCGAAAAGGCAAGCGTGATTTGCTTTTACCTTACATACCACCAGTAGTTCTCAATGTTGATATTCCAAACAAGCGGGTCGAAGTGGAAATCTTAGAAGGACTAGATGATGAAGATTGATATTTTAACCCTCTTTCCTGAGATGTTTTCTCCACTAGAGCACTCGATTGTTGGAAAGGCTCGAGAAAAAGGGCTCTTGGATATTCAGTATCATAATTTTCGAGAATATGCTGAAAAAGCCCGCCATGTCGACGATGAGCCTTACGGAGGCGGTCAGGGGATGTTGCTCCGAGCCCAACCTATTTTTGATGCCTTTGATGCTATTGAAAAGAAAAATCCCCGTGTCATCCTCCTTGATCCTGCTGGAAAACAGTTTGATCAGGCTTATGCTGAAGATTTGGCACAGGAAGAGGAACTGATCTTTATCTGCGGTCACTACGAAGGGTATGACGAGCGCATCAAGACCTTGGTAACCGATGAAATTTCCCTAGGAGACTATGTTTTGACTGGTGGTGAATTGGCAGCCATGACTATGATCGATGCAACTGTTCGCTTGATTCCAGAAGTGATTGGCAAGGAGTCTAGCCACCAGGACGATAGTTTTTCTTCTGGCCTTCTCGAATATCCTCAGTACACACGTCCTTATGACTATCGAGGCATGGTGGTTCCAGATGTGCTCATGAGTGGTCATCATGAGAAGATTCGTCAGTGGCGACTTTATGAGAGTTTAAAGAAAACCTACGAGCGCAGACCAGATTTGCTAGAAAACTACCAACTGACAGCAGAAGAAGGAAAAATGCTGGCTGAAATCAAAGAAAAGAAAGAATAAAGGAGAACCTTATGCAAGTAATCAAACGTAACGGAGAAGTTGCAGACTTTGATCCAGATAAAATCTACCAAGCTGTCCTAAAAGCAGCTCAGACGGTTTATGTTTTGACCGATGATCTACGTCAAAACCTCGCTCAAGTCACTAAAAAAGTAGTCTTGGACTTGGAAGAAGCAAAAGTGGAACGTGCGACCATTAGCATGATCCAATCAATGGTTGAAAATCGTTTGTTGGGGGCAGGATATATCACCATCGCAGAACACTACATTTCTTACCGCTTACAACGCGATTTGGAGAGAAGTGGTTACGGAGACCATATCGCAGTTCACCTGCATTTTGAACAAATTCGTTAAGAAAAAGAGTGGGATGAAAAGCATCTCACTCTTTCTTAAATCTATTTTTCTGAGCTCTCTGGACAGTAGATGGGACAAAGCGTAGTCTTTTGATGTCAGCGATTCGGATGATACGTGTTACATTTTTTGTAAAATTTTTAACAACAATCTGTTGACGATTGGTATCATATTTGACAATATCACCAGTGAAGCTTGTTTCAGCTAGTATGACATGAACAGCAGTTTTTTTCTGGATGGCTTGTTCAATTGTAGCAATGAGGGAGTCGTTTTCAGAATAATCTCGTTCATCCTGTCCATTGAGAAAGTCTTGTATCTTATCTAAGACATGCTTGAATGTATATCTCATAGGCTTCTCCCCTCATATATAACCATATTATATAAAATTTTCCTAAAATCTACAAGATTTTACGAATAGACTATAGAAAGCATATCACATAAAGGAGTTAAAATGGCAGAATTTACATTTGAAATCGAAGAACACTTACTGACCTTGTCTGAAAATGAAAAAGGATGGACAAAAGAACTAAATCGAGTCAGCTTTAATGGCGCACCAGCAAAGTTTGATATTCGTTCTTGGAGCTCTGATCATACCAAGATGGGAAAAGGAATCACCCTTACAAATGAAGAATTTCAAGTAATGGTAGATGCTTTTAAAGGCGGGAAATGAGAGAAGGATAGTGAATTTTACTCACTATCCTTTTGGGGTTAAATTGAGAAGTATGCTTGTCCCCTAAGTCGTTGTAATAGTGGACGACCAATGAAGCTAATCGCAATGATTTTACCAAGATCAGGGAGGATAAAGGGGAGGACTCCAACAGCGAGTGCTTTGTCAAGTGGCATACCAGCAAGGAAGTGGAGACTGAGAATACCTCCGACAAAGACGAGGGAATCACCCAAGAGGTTGGCTAGGAAAATGCGAATATAGCCACTATTTTGATGGATGAGATAAGATGTAAGTCCAGCATAGACAAGGTCAAACCAAAGATAGCCTGCGCTTGGACCGACTAAAACGTGAAATCCTGCACCACCCCCTGCAAAGACAGGTAGACCAATGGCGCCCAGCAGGAGGTAGAGAGCAACAGATAGAACGGCTTCTCTAGGTCTAAAAACGGTAGCAATCAGACCGATTGCAAAGTTTTGCAGAGTGAAAGGTACAGGACCGATAGGGAGACTGATTTGTGCCAATACGGAGATGAGAGCAGCACCGATAGCAGGGATAGCATAGATATGAGCTTTTTTCAAAACTGTTAACCTCTTTTTAAAATTATAGTAACTATTATACTAATTCAGGAAGAAAAGTCAACCTGTTTTTAAATTAAGGATAACATTTTTTGTAACAGCCGATTTTGCAAGTAAAAAGAGACTCTTTAAAGTCTCTTTCAACAATTAGCGCATGGTTACAAATTCTTCTGAAGCGGTTGGGTGGATAGCTACTGTAGCATCAAAGTCTGCCTTGGTTGCTCCCATCTTGATAGCAACAGCGAATCCTTGAATCATCTCATCCACTCCGTAACCAAGTCCGTGAAGGCCAACAACTTTTTCGTCAGCACCCGCGGTGATGAGTTTGAAGCGAGATTCTTGACGATGATTTGTAACGGCTGAGTACATAGATGCAAAGCTTGACTTGTAGACTTTGATGTTATCTTGGCCGTATTCTTTGATAGCTTGATCCTCGGTCAAACCGACGGTTCCGATTGCTGGGTGGGAGAAGACAACAGTAGGGATAGTTGTGTAGTCCATCTTAGCACTTGTTTTTCCATTAAAGAGACGTTCAGATAGGGTACGTCCAGCCTTGATGGCTACTGGAGTTAGTTCCTTCTCCCCAGTAACGTCTCCAAGGGCATAGATACCATCAACAACTGTATTTTGATACTCATCCACTTGGATAAATCCACGTTGGTTGAGTGTAACTCCAGCCTTTTCTAACTCAAGACCGTTTACATTTGGACGGCGACCGGTAGCCCAGATAACTTGGCTGGCAGTATGACTAGAACCGTCTTCAAAATGAATCGTAATGCCTTGCTCTGTTTTTTCGAGCTTGACGGGTACCTTATGCGTGTGCAAGGGTAGACTCGTTTTTTCCATTTCATTGACAAGACCTTCAACGATGTAGCTGTCAAAACTGCGCAAGGGACGATCGCGGCGGACGAACAAATCAGTTTTTACTCCTAGTGCGTGGAGAACACCTGCTAATTCAACGGCGATATAGCCAGCGCCTAGGATAGCAACGGATTCAGGAAGTTGCTCCCAAGCAAAGACATCGTCTGAGCTACCACCGAGTTCAGCTCCAGGAATAGTTGGGATGCTTGGACGAGCGCCAGTCGTAATCACGATATGTTTGGCACGAATCAATTCACCATTGACGCTGACCGTGTGGGCATCAACGAAATGAGCACGGCCTTCAATCAAATCAACGCCGTTACGCTTGAAACTTCCATCATAAGATGAGCGAGCACGATCGATGTAGGCTTCACGATTTTGACGAAGTTTTGCGAAATCAAATTGAACATCTGAACTTGTAAAACCATAGTCAGGACCGTAGTGGTGGAAGCTTTCGGCGATTTGGGCTCCATACCACATGATTTTTTTAGGAACACAGCCGACATTGACACAAGTTCCGCCTAATTTTTTCTCTTCGATAACAGCTGCTTTGGCACCGTGTTCACCAGCTCGGTTCATAGTTGCGATGCCACCGCTTCCTCCACCGATGGCGATGATATCATATTCTCTCATATAAAACTCCTTATAGATTTGATAGTCATATTCTATCGTTTTTATTTTTTGAATGCAAAAATCTGCTACGCTCTAAAGAAATAGCAGAAATCACTTGCTAAATATAGAAATAAGGTGTATGATGTTACTAGTACAATTCTGCATAAATCAAATGGAAACAAGGCATGTTTCCTGAATTGTTCTCTTTTCTCTCTGAACAATCATTGTTTAGAGTAGGTAAATTTGCTATAATAGTCTTTGTATTGAAAATAAAATAGGAGTTTTGTGATGAAGGGGAATAAGAAAACTAAAAAATGGCAACTATACACAGCTATTGGTGCTGCAAGTATTATTATAACCAGTGCAGTGGGTATTTTGCTATTTAGACAGCCCTCTCAGGCTGCCGGTAAGGATGACACATCGCATCTCGTAGTCGCAAAGGAAGGAACAGTTGCCTCCTCTGTTCTTTTATCTGGTACCGTCACCGCAAAAAATGAACAATATGTTTATTTGGATGCAAGTAAGGGTGAGGTGGATGAAATCTTGGTTTCTGTTGGAGATAAGGTTGACAAAGGACAAGCGCTCGTAAAATACAACAGCACAGAAGCGCAGTCTGCTTATGATGCAGCTAACCGTGCCATAGCCAAGGCTGATCGTCGTATCAATGACTTGAAGGAATCACGAAACAACACTCTAGCTGATTCGGAAGAATATGATGATGGAGCACAGGGTTCTTCTGTCTCTTCCATTGATTCTCAGATTAGTGATGCTCGTGATAGTCGTGCTGATGCAGAGGCACAACTTAAAAAGGCGCAGGCCCAATTGGACGCAACAAAGGTTTTGAGTACGCTAGAAGGTACAGTTGTAGAAGTTAATCGCAATGTATCAAAGTCCACAACTGCTGCAAATCAAGTGATGGTTCATGTAGTAAGTAACGACAATCTACAAGTCAAGGGAGAACTTTCCGAGTACAATCTTGCCAACCTTTCTGTTGGCCAAGAAGTGACCTTCTCTTCTAAAGTTTACCAAGATAAAACTTGGACAGGGAAGATCAGCTTTATTTCAGCTTACCCTAAAAATAGTGGAGAAGGAACGAATGCTATAACTGGGGGGAATACTGGTTCTAAATATCCTTATACGATTGAAGTAACGAGTGAGATTGGTGATTTGAGACCAGGTTTTACCGTTAGTGTTGAGGTTAAAAGTGACAAGAAATCAATCCTCGTACCCTTAACCAGTGTCATTACTGAAGACGGAAAAAACTACGTTTGGGTTGTTGACGAAGAGAATAAGGCTAAGAAAATCGAAGTTAGCCTAGGAAATGCTGACGCAGAAAACCAAGAGATCACATCTGGTTTGACAGACGGAACCAAAGTCATCAGTAATCCAACGACTTCCTTGGAAGAAGGAAAAGAGGTGAAGGCTGATGAAACAACTAATTAGTCTAAAAAACATCTGCCGGAGCTATCGAAATGGTGAACAGGAACTGCAGGTCTTGAAAAATATTAATTTGGAGATTGGCGAAGGGGAATTTGTTGCCATTATGGGACCATCTGGTTCGGGTAAATCTACTCTGATGAATACCATCGGAATGCTGGACACCCCAACTAGCGGCGAATACTATCTAGAAGGTCAAGAAGTGGCCCGTCTAGGTGAAAAGCAGTTGGCACAGGTACGTAACCAACAAATTGGCTTTGTCTTTCAACAGTTCTTTCTTTTGTCAAAGATGGATGCTGTTCAAAATGTCGAGTTACCCTTGATTTATGCAGGAGTTCCAGCTGCCCAACGTCGCAAATTGGCAGAGGAATATCTGAGTAAAGTAGAGTTGACTGATCGTATTCATCACCTTCCTTCGGAGTTGTCTGGCGGTCAAAAACAACGGGTGGCCATTGCGCGTGCTCTTGTTAACGATCCCTCAATCATCCTAGCTGATGAACCGACAGGTGCCTTGGATACGAAAACAGGAAGTCAAATCATGGAACTCTTGGTTGAGTTAAATGAAGAAGGCAAGACGATTATTATGGTAACGCACGAGCCCGAAATTGCAGCCTATGCAAAACGCCAAATTGTAATCCGTGATGGAGTTATTTCATCTGATAGCGCTCGTTTGGAAGGAAAGGAGAACTAAGATGCAAAATCTGAAATTTGCCTTTTCATCTATTATGGCACACAAGATGCGCTCCTTTTTGACCATGATTGGCATTATCATCGGAGTCTCTTCAGTAGTTGTCATCATGGCTTTAGGGGACTCTATGTCTCGTCAGGTCAATAAAAATATGACAAAATCTCAGAAAAATATTCAGGTGTTTTTCTCACCAATTAAAAGTAAGGACGGTTCCTTTACACAAAAGCAATCTGCACTGACACTATCTGGTAAAGAAGATGTTCACGTAGAACCACCTAAAACACAGGAATCGTGGGTTAAGGAAGCTGCCAAACTAAAAGGTGTAGATGGCTATTATGTGACTAATAGTACAAATGTTACTTTGACCTATAAGGATAAAAAGGTAGAGAGAGCAAGTCTGACAGGTGGAAATATGACTTATATGTCTGCTGTAGAAAATAAAATTATTGCAGGTAGGGATCTGAGAGAACAAGACTACCGAGATTTTGCAAGTGTGATTTTGCTAGATGAAGAACTCGCTAAAAGTCTTTTTGACTCGCCTCAGGCAGCACTCAATCAGATTATTTCAGCCAATGGATATAGCTATCGCGTGATTGGTGTTTACTCAAGTCCTGCTGTTAAAAGTGCTAAGATGTTTGGTGTAGGTGGTTTACCGATTACAACCAATGCTTCTGTAGCAGCTAATTTTAATGTAGAGGAAATTTCTAATATTGTCTTTCGTGTGAATGATACGAGTCTAACTCCGACTTTGGGGCCAGAACTCGCACGCAAGATGACAGAAATTGCAGGAGTACAGCAGGGAGAATATCAGGTTGTAGACGAAACCGCCGCTTTTGCAGAGGTTCAGCAAATCTTTGGTTTTATGACCGCTATTATTAGTGCTATCGCAGGAATCTCTCTCTTTGTGGGAGGGACTGGAGTTATGAATATTATGCTGGTTTCTGTAACGGAGCGTACTCGTGAGATTGGTCTTCGTAAAGCATTGGGAGCTACACGGGCTAATATCTTGGTACAGTTTTTGATTGAGTCCATGATTTTGACCTTATTAGGTGGTCTTATCGGACTTGTTAGTGCAGCAGGCTTGACCGCACTAGCAGGGGCCTTGCTAAAAAATATGATGGAAGGAATAGAAATTGGTGTCTCGCTACCGATTGCTCTCTTTAGCTTGGCTGTTTCGGCCAGCGTTGGTATGATTTTTGGGGTCTTACCAGCCAATAAAGCGTCTAAGCTTGATCCAATTGAAGCCCTTCGCTATGAATAAGATAAACAAGATGGACATTTGTCTATCTTGTTTTTGTATAGATTTCCCTATCGAAAATCACTAAAAATATGATATAATGAAGTGTTAGAAAAACAGGTTTCATTTGCCTGGAAAGGAAAAATTATGTCTGAAAAGAATTTTTATATTACAACACCGATTTACTATCCATCTGGTAAACTTCATATCGGTTCTGCCTACACAACCATCGCTTGTGATGTCCTAGCTCGCTACAAACGCCTTATGGGCTACGATGTCTTTTATCTGACAGGTCTTGATGAGCATGGTCAGAAAATCCAGCAAAAAGCGGAAGAAGCTGGCATCACACCACAAGCCTATGTTGATGGGATGGCGGTTGGAGTCAAAGAACTCTGGAAATTACTCGATATCTCATATGATAAATTCATCCGTACAACTGATGATTACCATGAAAAAGTAGTAGCACAGGTCTTTGAACGCTTACTTGCTCAAGATGACATCTACCTGGGTGAATACTCTGGTTGGTATTCAGTATCAGATGAAGAATTCTTTACAGAAAGTCAGCTTGCAGAAGTTTTCCGTGACGAAGCTGGGAATGTGACGGGCGGTATCGCTCCATCAGGCCACGAGGTTGAATGGGTTTCTGAAGAATCTTATTTCCTTCGCCTTAGCAAATACCAAGATCGCTTGGTTGAATTTTTCAAATCACATCCTGACTTTATCACTCCTGATGGTCGTCTCAATGAAATGTTGCGTAACTTCATCGAGCCAGGTTTGGAAGACTTAGCGGTTTCTCGTACAACTTTCACATGGGGTGTGCCAGTCCCTTCCAATCCAAAACACGTTGTCTACGTTTGGATTGATGCCCTTCTTAACTATGCGACTGCTCTTGGCTATGGTCAAGATGAATATGGGAACTTTGACAAGTTCTGGAATGGAACTGTCTTCCATATGGTAGGGAAAGACATCCTTCGTTTCCACTCAATCTACTGGCCAATCCTTCTCATGATGTTGGATGTCAAATTGCCAGACCGCTTGATTGCCCACGGTTGGTTTGTCATGAAAGACGGCAAGATGTCTAAGTCTAAGGGGAATGTTGTTTACCCTGAAATGTTGGTAGAGCGTTATGGACTGGACCCACTTCGTTACTACCTCATGCGTAGCCTTCCAGTCGGTTCAGATGGAACCTTCACTCCAGAAGACTATGTAGGTCGTATCAACTATGAATTAGCCAATGACCTTGGAAACCTCCTCAACCGTACGGTTTCTATGATTAACAAGTACTTTGATGGGCAAATTCCAGCCTATGTAGAAGGTGTGACAGAATTTGACAATGTTCTTGCTAACGTTGCAGAACAATCAATCGCTGATTACCATACATACATGGATGCAGTTGACTACCCACGTGCTCTTGAAGCAGTTTGGACTCTTATCTCTCGTACCAACAAATACATCGATGAGACCGCACCATGGGTCTTGGCTAAGGATGAAGCCCTTCGTGACCAATTGGCAAGTGTCATGAGCCACTTGGTAGCTAGCCTCCGCGTCGTAGCTCACTTGATTGAGCCATTTATGATGGAGACTAGTCGTGCAGTATTGGCACAACTTGGTCTAGCAGAAGTTTCTAGCCTAGAAAACTTGAGCTTGGCTGATTTCCCTGCAGGTGTGACTGTTGTTGCCAAAGGAACACCGATCTTCCCACGTCTGGACATGGAAGAAGAGATTGCCTATATCAAAGAACAAATGGAAGGCAACAAACCAGCAGTCGAAAAAGAATGGAATCCAGACGAAGTCAAACTCAAACTAAACAAGGAAGAAATCAAATTTGAAGACTTTGACAAGGTTGAAATCCGTGTCGCAGAAGTCAAAGAAGTTTCTAAAGTGGAAGGATCTGATAAGTTGCTTCAATTCCGCCTAGATGCTGGTGATGGCGAAGACCGTCAAATCCTCTCAGGAATTGCGAAATACTATCCAAATGAGCAAGAATTGGTCGGCAAGAAAGTCCAAATCGTTGCCAACCTCAAACCTCGCAAGATGATGAAAAAATATGTCAGCCAAGGCATGATCCTCTCAGCTGAACATGATGGCAAACTAACCCTTCTCACAGTTGATCCAGCTGTACCAAACGGAAGTGTGATTGGATAAAAGCAAAAAACCAACGTTAGGTACGTTGGTTTTTCTTGTTGTTTGCGAGATTTTCTAAGAAGTGGTCCATCTCCTTTTGTGACCTGAGGACAATTACTTTCTCTGGATAGCTTTCTTGAACCTGCTGATAGCGTTCTTTAGCAGGTTTTGTACGCCCATCCCAGAGAATCCATCGGATAAATTCCCAGTCAAAGCGTTCAGGGCAACCTGCAGCCATACTTTCTCTGACCTTGCCTCGGTATGTGAGATACCGTTTAAAGGCTCGAAAGAGACAAATCCATGGTGAAAAATTGAGAAAGATGATTTGGTCAGCTTCCTGCATTCTTTCTTCATAGTAACACCAAGAGTAGTTGCCGTCGATGACCCAAGCTTCGTGCTTTGTGAGAAAGTTTTTCATTTCGGTCAACATCCATTCGCGGTCACTGTCTTGCCAACCAGGTTGAAATTGGAGTGTGTCCATATGCAGTTTGGGGATGGAGTAGTAGTTTGACAACTTTTCAGCTAGAGTTGACTTGCCTGCTCCAGAACATCCGATGATTGCGATTTTCATTTTCTACCTTTTCTAATTAGAGGACAAAAAAACAGCCTCTATGGACTGTTTCTTATTTAGCAAGTTTAGCTGAAAGACGAGCTTTATCGCGGCTTGCTTTGTTTTTATGAATCAAACCTTTAGTTTCTGCTTTATCGATAGCTGAGCTAGCAGCACGGAAAAGTTCTTCAGATGGGTTTGCTTCGAAAGCTTTGATAGCAGTACGCATAGCTGATTTTTGAGCTGAGTTTTTTTCGTTTTGTTTAACGTTCAATTCAGCGCGTTTGATAGCTGATTTAATGTTTGCCAATGTTCTTACCTCCATATTTACTAACTATACCATTATATCTGAAAACTCAGGTTTTGACAAGGGGAAATTATTTTTTTAGGTAAATTTCATCGATTTCATGGTTTTTAGCCTTGTGGAGAATGATCTCGGCACGATTCCTTGTCGGTTCGATATAGTTTTGTAGATTTATTAGATTAATACTGGTCCAGATCTGATGAGCGAAGGCTTCGACCTCTCCAATCGGCATTTGCGTAAAGCGGTGGTAGTAGCTGTTGGGATCATTTTGGGCAAAGCTGAGGAGTTTTAAGAAACGATCTAGATACCAACCTTCAATGTCTTCGACAGCAGCATCCACATAGATGGAGAAATCAAAGAAATCAGTGATGTAAAGGCGCTCATTTTGAGGATTTTGGAAGACATTGATTCCTTCAACGATGACAAAATCCGCAGCCTTAACGCGTTGTTTCTCCCCAGGGACGATGTCATACACTTCATGAGAATAGACTGGAATATCGACATCCTGTCCATTTTTTAGGCGGTCAAGAAAATTCAGCAAGGCTTCCATGTCATAACTCTCTGGAAAACCTTTGCGATTTAAGATACCTTGCTCAATTAAAGTTTGGTTGGGATAGAGAAAACCGTCAGTTGTCACCAATTCTACAGTAGCATCCGGGAGAGTACGTGATAGAAGAATCTGAAGTAAGCGACTAGTGGTCGATTTCCCTACAGCAACACTACCAGAAACCCCAATAATAAAAGGTTGGGGCTTGCTATCTCTTTGGAGAAAGATTTCTTTTGAGAAAGACAAATCTTCTTTGGCTTTTTTATAGATATGGATAAGGTGAACCAGTGGCAGATAGATATCTGTCACATCTTGTAGGCTGATTTGGTCATTAAAACTCTTGATGGAGTCCAGTTCTTCTTCCGTCAAGGGAGGAGTTGTTTTGCGATGCAAGGACTGCCAGGTTTGGCGGCTGATTTTCTCAAAATGTAAAAATTCGTTGGTCATAAGTTTGTCTTTCTGATTCGATACTTTAGTATATCATATTTCACTTATAAAGACAGAAACGAATTGAATCTATTTATGATATATAATTTTTAAAAGAAATGAAAATCATTGAAAAGCTTTGGTTGTTATCATAACAGATGTAGTCTGTGTCTTGAAATTTAGCTTTGTAAACGATTTAACATTTCACTAAATTATGGTAAAATAGTTTTATGAGTAAAATGTATTATGCAGAAAATCCTGATGCTGCTCACGACATTCATGAGTTGAGAGTGGAGTTGTTGGGAGAAAACATGACCTTTTTGACGGATGCCGGTGTTTTTAGCAAGAAAATGGTTGACTTTGGGAGTCAGCTTTTATTGAAGTGTCTAGAGGTTAACAAAGGAGAAACGGTCCTTGATGTCGGCTGTGGGTATGGTCCCCTAGGACTTTCTTTGGTCAAGGCTTATGGAGTTCAGGCAACCATGGTCGATATCAATAATCGCGCCTTGGACCTAGCGCGACAAAATGCTGAACGAAATAAAGTAGAAGCAACTATTTTCCAGTCCAACATCTATGAACAAGTTGAAGGGAAATTTGACCATGTTATTTCCAATCCGCCGATTCGAGCGGGTAAACAAGTTGTTCATGAGATTATCGAAAAGAGCAGAGAATTCTTGAAAGACGGAGGAGATTTAACCATCGTCATTCAGAAAAAGCAAGGAGCTCCAAGTGCTAGAAATAAGATGGAAGACGTGTTTGGAAATTGTGAAATCGTAAAGAAAGATAAGGGATATTATATCCTTAGAAGTGTGAAAGAATGAGAGCAGTTGATTTAATCCAAAAGAAACGAGATGGTCAAGAACTGACTGCAAATGAAATCAAGTGGCTGGTAGAAGGCTATGTAGCTGGAACTGTTCCGGACTATCAAATGTCTGCCTTTGCTATGGCTGTTTATTTCAAAGGAATGACCACACGTGAGATTTCTGACTTGACGATGAATATGGTTAAGACAGGTCAGGAGTTTGATTTGTCAGCCATAGATGGTATCAAAGTGGATAAACACTCGACAGGTGGTGTTGGTGATAAGGTGACCTTGATTTTAGCTCCCCTTGTTGCTAGCTTTGGTGTACCTGTGGCAAAAATGAGTGGTCGTGGTCTTGGCCATACTGGTGGGACAATTGATAAATTGGAGTCCATTAAGGGCTATCAAGTCGAGCGAAGTCAAGAAGATTTTATTCGTCAGGTACAGAATATTGGTGTATCTGTCATTGGGCAGTCAGATCAGCTGGTTAAAGCAGACAAGCTTCTCTATGCCCTCCGTGATGTGACAGCAACTGTCGACACGATCCCATTGATTGCAAGCTCCGTGATGAGCAAGAAAATAGCTGCAGGAGCGGATGCCATTTTGCTAGACGTAACGGTCGGTGAAGGTGCCTTTATGAAGACTGTCGATGAGGCGCGTGAATTGGCTCAAACCATGGTGGAACTTGGTAAGGCCGTTGGTCGAAAGACGGTAGCAGTCATTACCGATATGAGCCACCCCTTGGGAAGAGCCATTGGGAATCGTCTCGAAATCCTTGAGGCAATCGAGATTCTTCAAGGAAAAGGTCGAGAAGATATTAGTCACTTTATCTGCGAGTTAGCTCAGATTATGCTTGGTTTGGCTGATGTTGAGAAAACGGTCGAGGAAATCCGTCAACATCTTGAGAATGGCCAAGCACTGGCTAAGTTTGAAGAAATGGTAGCAGCACAAGGCGGTGATTTAGAAGACCTCTATCGCCCAGTCAAGGTTGCTCATGTGGTGGAAATTCCAGCTCAAGAAACGGGTGTTATTTCAGCTCTTCCAGCTATGGAATTTGGGCTCTATGCCATGAGACTAGGAGCTGGTCGTGCAGTCAAGTCTGATGACCTGGACTATGAAACAGGGATTGTTTTTGAAAAGAAAGTTGGAGACTCCGTTCAAAAAGGAGAAATTGTTGCAAAAGTTTATACAAATGGAAAAATTTCTTCTGAACTAGTTACAGAATTTCAAAAATATGTTAGAATAAATGATGGAGTGCAAAGTTTACGAGAAATTATAGAAATTATCTCATAAAACCAGGGAGAATCCGAATATGAAGTTAAATAAATATATTGATCATACGCTTTTAAAGCAAGATGCAAGCCAAGAACAAATTGATCGTTTGCTATCTGAAGCGCGTGAGTATGACTTTGCCAGCGTTTGTGTTAATCCCACATGGGTGAAACATGCGAAAAAAGGGCTTGAAGGCTCAGATGTAAAGGTTTGTACAGTAGTAGGTTTCCCTCTTGGAGCAACAACTTCAGCTGTGAAAGCTTTTGAAACAAAAGAAGCTATTCAAAATGGTGCAGATGAGATTGATATGGTTATCAATGTCGGTATCCTCAAATCAGGCAATCTTGATTTAGTTGAATCGGACATCCGTGCTGTCGTAGAAGCAAGTGGTGACAAGTTAGTAAAAGTTATTATTGAAGCTTGTTTGTTGACAGATCAAGAAAAGGTTACAGCTTGCCAATTATCCCAAAAAGCAGGAGCTGACTTTGTCAAAACATCTACTGGCTTTTCAACTGGTGGTGCCACTATTGAGGATGTTCAGTTGATGCGTAAAACAGTCGGACCAGATATGGGAGTTAAGGCAGCTGGTGGAGCTCGCTCTTATGCGGACGCTCTTGCCTTTGTGGAAGCAGGTGCTACTCGTATCGGAACATCTGCTGGCGTTGCGATTTTAAAAGGAGAATTAGCGGATGGCGACTACTGAGTTGATTGAACTAGCAATTGAAACCAGCAAGCAAGCCTATGTTCCCTATTCTCACTTTCCCATCGGAGCTGTTTTAGTAGCCAAGGATGGTAGTATTTATACGGGTGTGAACATCGAGAATGCTAGTTATCCCTTGACTAATTGTGGAGAGCGTACTGCTATTTTTAAAGCAGTTTCCGAAGGCCAAAGAGAGTTTTCAGAATTAATTGTCTATGGACAAACTGAAAAACCCATCTCGCCATGTGGTGCTTGTCGCCAGGTCATGGTTGAGTTTTTTGAACAAGATCTAAAGGTGACACTTGTCGCTAAAGATAAATCGACGGTCGAGATGACGGTCGGGGAGTTACTTCCATACTCATTTACAGACTTAAATTAGTCTGAGCCACTCTTGTAGTGGCTGTGGTCTGTGTGACCAAACAATCCATACTTGCAACATCGTTGCACATCTTATTTAGGAGGTTCAGTAATGAACAAGAAACAATGGCTAGGCCTTGGTCTAGTTGCAGTGGCAGCAGTTGGACTTGCTGCATGTGGTAACCGCTCTTCTCGTAACGCAGCTTCATCTTCTGATGTGAAGACAAAAGCAGCAATCGTAACAGATACTGGTGGTGTTGATGACAAATCATTCAACCAATCAGCTTGGGAAGGTTTGCAAGACTGGGGGAAAGAACACAACCTTTCTAAAGATAACGGTTACACTTACTTCCAATCAACAAGTGAAGCAGACTATGCGAACCACTTGCAACAAGCGGCTGGAAGTTACAACCTGATCTTCGGTGTTGGTTTTGCACTTCACAATGCAGTTGAAGAGGCAGCAAAAGACCACTCTGACTTAAACTATGTCTTGATTGATGATGTGATCAAAGATCAAAAGAATGTTGCGAGCGTAACATTTGCTGATAACGAAGCAGCTTACCTTGCTGGTGTTGCAGCAGCTAAAACAACTAAAACAAAACAAGTTGGTTTTGTAGGTGGTATCGAATCTGAAGTTATTTCACGTTTCGCTGCTGGATTTAAGGCTGGTGTTGCGTCAGTAGACCCATCTATCAAAGTACAAGTTGACTATGCTGGTTCATTTGGTGATGCTGCCAAAGGTAAAACAATTGCAGCAGCTCAATACGCTGCAGGTGCAGACGTTGTCTACCAAGCAGCTGGTGGTACAGGTGCTGGTGTCTTTGCTGAAGCAAAATCTTTGAACGAAAGCAAAAATGAAAACGAAAAAGTTTGGGTTATTGGTGTAGACCGTGACCAAGCAGCAGAAGGTAAATACACTTCTAAAGATGGTAAAGAATCAAACTTCGTTCTTGTATCTACATTGAAACAAGTTGGTACAACTGTAAAAGATATTGCCAACAAAACAGAAAAAGGTGAATTCCCTGGTGGACAAGTTATCGTCTACTCATTGAAAGATAAAGGGGTTGACTTGGCAGTAACAAACCTTTCAGAAGAAGGTAAAAA
>CAURVH010000013.1:0-29879 GCA_963528645.1 uncultured bacterium | reverse complement strand
TGCTCAACCGTCGGGGTTATTCTAGCTTTGTTATGTGTCGGGAGTGTGGGACGGTAGATAGCTGTCCCAACTGTGATATTTCTCTGACTCTTCACATGGATACCAAGACCCTGAACTGCCATTACTGTGGCTTTTCGAAGGGGATTCCTCATGTCTGTCCCAACTGTCAGAGTCGCAGTATTCGTTACTACGGGACAGGTACTCAGAAAGCCTACGATGAGCTAGCAGAGCTCTTTCCTCAGGCTCGCATTCTGCGGATGGATGTGGATACGACTCGCAAGAAAGGTAGTCACCAAGCTCTTCTTGACCAGTTTGGGCGAGGGGAGGCAGATATCTTGCTGGGAACTCAGATGATTGCCAAGGGCTTAGATTTTCCAAATGTGACCCTAGTCGGAGTTCTCAATGCGGATACGGCCCTAAACTTGCCTGATTTTCGTTCTTCTGAGAGAACCTTCCAGCTCTTAACCCAGGTGGCAGGCCGTGCAGGTCGTGCAGAAAAGGCTGGGCAGGTCCTGATCCAGTCTTACAATCCTGAGCATTATGCCATTCGTTTTGCCAAAGATCAGGACTATGAAGGTTTTTATGCTTATGAAATGAGTATCAGACGCCAACTTGGCTATCCGCCTTATTATTTTACGATTGGGATTACCCTCTCTCACAAGAAAGAAGAAGAGGTTGTCAAACGAGCCTATGAAGTTATGGGAATTTTGCGCTCAGGTTTATCGGAAACTAGTAAAATCCTTGGACCAACGCCAAAACCCATCGCCCGCACCCACAACCTTTATCATTACCAGATTTTGATTAAATACCGTTTAGAAGATGAGCTGGGCCCAACTCTCAATCGAGTTTTGGCCTTGACTCAAGAACGGGAAAATAGCGAGCTTCGTCTCAGCATTGACCATGAGCCGCAGCAATTTTTATAAGAAGGAGAAGAAATGACAAAACTAATCTTTATGGGGACACCTGAATTTTCAGCGACAGTTTTGAAGGGGTTGTTATCAGATGATCGTTACGAGATTCTAGCTGTTGTGACCCAGCCAGACCGCGCTGTCGGACGTAAAAAAGTCATCCAAGAAACCCCAGTCAAGCAGGCTGCCAAAGAAGCAGGCCTTCCTATCTACCAGCCTGAAAAATTATCTGGAAGTCCAGAGATGGAAGCCATTATGAAGCTAGGAGCGGATGGGATTATCACTGCTGCTTTTGGGCAGTTTCTCCCAAGTGAACTTCTTGATAGCATGGATTTTGCAGTCAACGTTCATGCTTCCCTCCTTCCAAAACACCGTGGTGGCGCCCCTATTCATTATGCCTTGATTCAGGGGGATGAGGAAGCTGGCGTGACCATTATGGAGATGGTTAAGGAAATGGATGCAGGGGATATGATTTCCCGTCGCAGTATTCCCATCACAGATGAGGATAATGTTGGAACCTTATTTGAGAAATTAGCGATTGTTGGTCGTGACTTGCTTTTGGACATCCTTCCTGCCTATATTGCTGGGGAGATCAAACCTGTGCCTCAGGACCCAAGTCAGGTCACTTTCTCGCCAAATATCAAGCCAGAGGAAGAAAAGTTGGACTGGAATAAGACTAACCGTCAACTCTTTAACCAAATCCGAGGGATGAATCCATGGCCTGTTGCCCATACTTTTCTCAAAGGTGACCGCTTTAAGATCTATGAAGCCCTACCAGTAGAAGGTCAGGGAGCTCCAGGTGAGATTCTGTCTATTGGCAAGAAGGAATTGATTGTCGCTACGGCAGAAGGGGCTCTGTCTCTCAAGCAAGTGCAGCCAGCTGGGAAGCCTAAGATGGACATCGCATCCTTCCTCAACGGAGTGGGACGGACATTGACTGTAGGAGAACGATTTGGTGACTAAAGTAGAAACGGCTAGAAGTCTAGCTCTAGCAGTACTAGAGGATGTTCTAGTCAACCAAGCATACTCAAATATTGCCTTAAACAAACACCTCAAGGGGAGTCAACTCTCAGTAGCAGATAAGGGGTTGGTGACAGAGATTGTCTACGGTACGGTAGCCCGTAAACTGACTCTGGAATGGTACCTATCCCACTTTATCGAAGACAGAGATAAGCTAGATAACTGGCTCTATATCCTGCTCCTTCTGAGCGCTTACCAACTTCGGTATCTGGATAAGGTTCCTAATCACGCTGTAGTCAATGAAGCTGTGGAAATAGCCAAAGTCCGTAAAAAAGGCAGTGAAAAATTGGTCAACGCCGTCCTTCGTCGTATTTTGCGAGAAGGCTGGCCAGATATTGACAGCATTAAGCGAAAAAATAAGCGTGATTCCATTGCCTATTCTCTCCCAGTTTGGCTCGTGTCTAAACTCAAGGAAGAATACGGTGAAGAGCGAGCACAAGCCATTTTTGAAAGTCTTTTGGTGCGTAACAAAGCCAGCATCCGGGTGACCGACTTGAGCCGAAAAGAGGAAATCAAAGCTGTGTTAGAGGCAACTGCTTCCCCTTTGGCGGTCACTGGTCTGGTCAAGGAGCAAGGCCACTTTGCAGGCCATGATTTGTTCGCAGAAGGGGCCATAACCATCCAAGACGAGTCCAGTCAACTGGTTGCTCCGACTCTTGATCTACAAGGCGATGAGCAGGTGCTTGATGCCTGTGCGGCTCCGGGTGGGAAAACAGCCCATATGGCCTCTTACCTCACATCCGGTAAGGTGACGGCTTTGGATCTTTATGATCATAAGTTGGACTTGATCCAAGAAAATGCGGAGCGTTTAGGTGTGGCAGATCGAGTGCAAACGCAAAAATTGGATGCCAGAAAAGTACATGAGTTTTTCGGTCGGGACTCTTTTGATAAGATTTTAGTAGATGCTCCTTGTTCTGGGATTGGCCTCTTGCGTCGCAAACCAGATATCAAATACAATAAAGAAACGGCGGATTTCGCATCATTACAGCAAATTCAGCTGGAAATACTAGGTAGTGTTTGTCAAACCTTACGAAAAGGTGGTATAATAACGTATAGTACCTGCACTATCGTCTCAGAGGAAAACTTTCACGTCGTTGAGGCATTTTTAGAAAGTCACCCCGAGTTTGAGCAGGTTAAACTAGAACACGAATGCAAGGATATTTTGAAGGACGGCTGTATCTTGATCACTCCTGAATTGTACGGAAGTGATGGATTCTTTATCAGCCAATTCCGCAAGATATCTGATTAGGAAGGAACTGACACAATGGAAATAGCATTATTAACAGATGTTGGTCAGAAACGAACAAATAACCAAGACTATGTCAATCACTTTGTCAACCGAGCAGGGCGCACCATGATCCTCTTGGCTGATGGGATGGGAGGACACCGTGCAGGCAATATCGCTAGTGAGATGGCGGTAACAGACCTGGGCGTGGCTTGGGTTGATACCCAAATCGACACCGTCAATGAGGTCCGTGAATGGTTTGCCCACTATCTGGAACTTGAAAATCAAAAAATTCATCAGATGGGGAAAGACGAAGCCTATAAGGGGATGGGAACAACGCTTGAAGCAGTAGCCATTATTGGAAATCAAGCTATTTATGCCCATATCGGTGATTCTCGTATAGGTTTGATCCGTGGTGAAGATTATCGCCAGCTCACAAGTGATCATTCTTTGGTTAATGCTCTGCTAAAGGCTGGCCAGCTAACTCCAGAGGAGGCAGAAATTCATCCGCAGAAAAATATCATTACCCAATCCATTGGGCAAAAAGATGAAATTCAACCAGATTTTGGCATGGTTAGCCTAGAGTCAGGAGACTACCTCTTGCTCAACAGTGACGGCTTGACCAATATGATCTCAGGAAGCGATATCTACGATATTGTAACAAGTGATATTTCCTTGGCAGACAAGGCGGCAACTTTGATTCGTTTTGCCAACAATGCAGGTGGTTTAGACAATATCACGGTTGCCCTTGTTCACATGAATGAGGAGGAAGTAGAATGATCCAGATCGGCAAGATTTTTGCCGGACGATATCGGATTATCAAACAGATTGGTCGAGGAGGCATGGCGGATGTTTACTTGGCCAAGGATTTGATCCTAGACGGGGAAGAAGTGGCGGTTAAGGTCCTGAGGACTAACTATCAGACAGATCCGATTGCTGTGGCACGTTTTCAACGTGAAGCGAGAGCCATGGCAGATCTGGATCATCCCCATATCGTTCGAATAACAGATATCGGTGAGGAAGACGGTCAGCAGTATCTAGCTATGGAGTATGTAGCAGGGCTTGACCTCAAACGTTATATCAAAGAACACTCCCCTCTCTCAAATGAAGAAGCCGTCCGTATTATGGGACAGATTCTCTTGGCGATGCGTCTGGCGCATACGAGAGGAATTATCCACCGAGATTTGAAACCTCAAAATATCCTCTTGACTCCAGATGGTACTGCCAAAGTTACAGACTTTGGGATTGCCGTGGCCTTTGCAGAGACCAGTCTGACACAGACTAACTCCATGCTCGGTTCAGTCCACTATCTCTCACCTGAGCAGGCCCGTGGTTCCAAGGCAACTGTGCAGAGTGACATCTATGCTATGGGGATTATTTTCTATGAGATGTTGACAGGACATATCCCTTATGATGGGGATAGTGCGGTGACTATTGCCCTCCAGCATTTCCAAAAACCACTTCCATCTGTTATTGCTGAGAATCCAGCAGTACCACAAGCTTTGGAAAATGTCGTTATCAAGGCAACGGCCAAGAAATTAACAGATCGCTATCAGTCTGTATCAGAAATGTATGTGGACTTGTCGAGTTGTTTATCTCACAATCGTAGGAGAGAACCAAAGCTAGTCTTTGATGAGGCAAGCAAGGTTGATACCAAGACCTTGCCTAAAGTTCCACAAAGCACTCTGACCTCTATTCCGAAGGCTAAGCCACAATTAGAGCGACCTCAATCAAAACAGCAGACTCAGCAGGTGGTAGATGAAGCACCAGTACCAAAACCAGCGAAAAAACGGAAGTTTAAAGCTCGCTATATGATTTTACTGGCCAGTGCCTTGCTAGTTGCAGCCTCTTTGATTTGGATCTTCTCCCGAACTCCAGCGACTATTGCTATTCCAGATGTATCGGGACAGACAGTTGCTGAAGCTAAAGAAACACTGAAGAAAGCTAATTTTGAAGTAGGTGAAGAAAAGACCGAGGCCAGCGACACAGTAGCCGAAGGTCGCGTCATTCGAACAGATCCAGAAGCTAGAAGCGGTCGAAAAGAAGGAAGCAAAGTAAATCTAATCGTTTCATCAGGTAAGCAATCCTTCCAACTAAGTAACTATGTAGGACGTAAGTCCTCGGATGTTATCGCAGAGCTCAAAGAGAAAAAGGTTCCAGAAAATCTTATCAAGATCGAGGAAGAGGAATCTAGCGAAAGCGATCCAGGAACAGTCATTAGGCAGACCCCAGCTGCAGGAAGTACTTACGATCTCACGAAAGCCAGCACGATTACCTTAACAGTTGCTAAGAAGGTGACCAGCGTTTCGATGCCAAGTTACATTGGTTCAAGTCTCGAATTTACTAAGAACAATTTGACTCAGATTGTTGGTGTAAAAGAGGCCAATATCGAAGTTGTGGAAGTATCAACTGCTCCTGAAGGAACTGCTGAAGGAACAGTTGTAAATCAAACTCCAAAAGCAGGGGAAAAGATTGATCTTGCTAGCACTCGTATCAAGCTTTCGATTTACAAACCTAAAACACCGCCATCTACTTCATCATCAACATCAGCCCAACGTGGCAACCAAGGTTCTACCACAACCACACCAAATCAGGGGAACCAACAAGGGAATCAACAGGGCAATACTCCCTCAACTAGTCAATCAAATAGTGAAGGGAATAATGAAAATTCACGTGATTAACCCAATCTTTGTCATGATTTCATGACAAAGATTTTTTTTTATGAACTTTTGTGATAGAATAGAGGGAGCAGAAAATAGGAGTAGAAAATGGACGAATCAAAAGAGTTAAATGCTGTCATTGATGTGATTATGCTAGCTGGAACCATTCTCTTGAAAAGTGGTTCGGAGATTCATCGGGTTGAGGACACCATGATTCGCATTGCCCATTCACAGGGAATTATGGATTGCAATGTTCTTGCCATGCCTGCAGCTATTTTCTTTTCGATTGAAAACACCAATATTTCTCGGATGAAACGGGTGACGTCATCCTCCTATAACATCGAAAAAGTCTGTGATGTCAACCAAGTATCACGAGAACTTGTGGGTGGCCAGATTGATCTTTCTACAGCCTTTCAAAAGCTGAAGGAAATCAGAAATCAAACTCTTCCTTATAGTAAGCTCCAAGTGACTGTAGCAGCAACCCTCAGTGCTCCTTTCTTCTCGATTATGTTTGGCGGCAATGTCTATGATGCTTTTGGAGCAGGCGTTGCGACCTTGTTTGGTTTTGCTTTCTCTCTCTATGTCGAGAAGTTTATCCGAATTCCTTTTGTAACAGCTTTTGCAGGAGCCTTTGTTTTTGGCTTGATTGCCCAGTTCTGGGCTCGCTATACTGGATTTCCTTCGACGGCAGACCTAATCATAGCAGGAGCCGTCATGCCCTTTGTTCCAGGGATTGCTCTGACAAATGCGGTTCGAGATATCATGACCAATCATATCAACTCTGGTATGAGCAAGATGTTTGAATCCCTGCTCATTACCCTCGCTTTAGGGGCCGGCACTTCTGTCGCCCTGGTTTTGATGACATAAGATGACTCTAACAAGTATTTTACTCCAAGCGGTGGCGAGTTTACTCGCCATTATCACCTTTTTAATCGTACTGAATGTCCAACGCTCCATGCTCCTACCTGGTGGGGTATTGGGGATGGGCGTTTGGCTCCTCTATCTTGTTCTAAAAGAACCAACCAATGTCATCGTTGCGACCTTTATCGCGGCGGTGGTTGGCTCTTGCATCAGTCAGATTTTAAGTATTCTCTATAAGACACCTGCAGTGGTTTTTGTTTTGGCCATTCTTGCCCCCTTGGTGCCAGGTTATTTATCCTATCGGACGACTGCTTTCTTTGTGACAGGCGATTACAGTCATGCCCTTGCCAGTGCGACTCTAGTGGTTATGTTGGCTCTGGTCATTTCTATCGGGATGGCAAGTGGAACGGTGATTTTAAAGCTCTATTACTACATCCGAAAACAACGAGGAATCTCCTCTTAACTCTGTCAAAGAAAAGACTTGATTTGTTGAATCAAGTCTTTTTTCTCTCTTTTGCCCCTATTTGTGATAAAATAGAATGAAACGATTTTTTACAATGAATGAAAAAACAGAGGTAAATATGACAATCGGTATTGATAAGATTG
This sequence comes from uncultured bacterium, assembly GCA_963528645.1. Lineage (GTDB taxonomy): Bacteria > Bacillota > Bacilli > Lactobacillales > Streptococcaceae > Streptococcus. The sequence continues at coordinate 22,599 of CAURVH010000013.1, read as the reverse complement.
GTTTTGCGACCAGTCAATATGTCTTGAAATTACAAGACTTAGCAGAAGCAAGGGGAGTTGACCCCGAAAAATTTAGCAAGGGACTCTTGTTAAATGAAATTAGTATTGCACCACTGACTGAGGACATTGTTACCTTGGCTGCTAGTGCCAGCAACTCTATCCTCACAGATAAAGAAAAAGAAGAAATCGACATGGTCATCGTCGCGACCGAGTCAGGAATTGACCAGAGTAAGGCGGCAGCGGTCTTTGTTCACGGCCTGTTAGGCATTCAGCCTTTCGCTCGTAGCTTTGAAATCAAAGAAGCCTGCTATGGAGCAACAGCTGCCCTTCATTATGCTAAATTGCATGTGGAAAATTCTCCAGAGTCTAAGGTTTTGGTCATTGCCAGTGATATTGCCAAGTATGGTGTTGGAACTCCGGGTGAACCAACTCAGGGTGCTGGAAGTGTAGCGATGTTGATCACACAAAATCCGCGTATCATGACCTTTAATAATGATAACGTTGCTCAAACGCGCGACATCATGGATTTCTGGCGTCCGAACTATTCAAGCACTCCTTATGTAAACGGCATGTACTCGACCCAACAGTATCTTGATTGCCTGACAACGACTTGGGATGAATACAAGAAACGCTATGATTGGACTATGGATGACTTTGCGGCTATCTGCTTCCACTTGCCTTATCCTAAGTTGGCCCTAAAAGGCTTGCGCAAGATGATGGACAAGAACTTATCTCAAGAGAAAAAGGATAGTCTGCAAGAAAACTTTGATAAGTCCATTCTCTACAGTCAGATGATTGGGAATATCTATACAGGTTCCCTCTTCCTCGGCCTCCTTTCTCTTTTGGAAAATGCAGAGAATTTGAAGGCTGGCGATAAAATTGCCCTCTATAGTTATGGAAGTGGAGCGGTTTCAGAGTTCTTTAGTGGTGAATTGGTCGAAGGTTATGAAACTTACCTTGATAAGGATCGCTTGAGCAAACTCAAACAACGTACAGCATTGTCTGTTGCAGACTATGAAAAAGTCTTCTTCGAAGAATTGCAGTTAGATGAATCTGGTTCAGCCCAATTTGCAGGCTATGAACATCAAGACTATGCCTTGGTTGAAATTGTCGACCACCAACGCCGTTATAGCAAGGTTGAAAAATAATGAAGATAAGTTGGAATGGATTTTCTAAAAAATCATACCAAGAGCGCCTGGAGTTGTTGCGAGCTCAGGCGCTCCTTAGTCCTGAAAAGCAAACCAGTCTGGAGCAGGATGAACAAGTCAGCTTGGCAGTTGCAGACCAGCTGAGTGAGAATGTAGTGGGAACTTTTTCTCTGCCTTATTCCATCATTCCAGAGCTTGTGGTGAATGGTCAGGACTACACAGTTCCCTATGTGACAGAAGAACCGTCTGTGGTTGCTGCGGCCAGCTATGCCAGCAAAATCATCAAGCGGGCAGGTGGCTTTACTGCTCAGGTTCATGAGCGCCAGATGATTGGTCAGGTAGCCCTTTATCAAGTTGCTGAACCTGAACAAGCGCAAGTGAAGATTGCCAGTAAGAAAGCCGAACTCTTGGAACTTGCCAATCAAGCCTATCCGTCCATCGTTAAACGAGGAGGCGGGGCGCGTGATTTGCATGTAGAGCAGATCAAAGGTGAAACAGACTTTCTCGTTGTTTATCTCCATGTTGATACCCAGGAAGCCATGGGAGCGAATATGCTCAACACCATGCTGGAAGCCTTAAAGCCAGTCTTAGAAGAACTCAGTCAGGGACAGAGTCTCATGGGTATTTTGTCCAACTACGCGACCGATTCTCTGGTGACTGCAAGCTGTCGCATCGCCTTTCGCTACTTGAGCCCTCAAAGGGACCAAGGACGAGAAATTGCGGAGAAAATAGCTTTGGCTAGCCAGTTTGCGCAGGCTGATCCTTACCGAGCGGCTACTCATAATAAAGGGATTTTTAATGGTATCGATGCGATTTTAATCGCCACTGGTAATGACTGGCGTGCCATCGAAGCTGGGGCCCATGCCTTTGCTAGTCGAGATGGACGCTATCAAGGTCTTAGTCAATGGACGCTGGACATGGAAAAAGAAGAATTGGTGGGCCAGATGACCCTACCCATGCCCGTAGCGACCAAGGGTGGCTCTATTGGACTCAACCCACGTGTGGCTCTTAGTCACGAACTATTGGGAAATCCTTCTGCCAAAGAATTAGCCCAGATTATCGTTTCGATGGGGCTTGCCCAAAATTTTGCGGCCCTGAAAGCCTTGGTGAGTACGGGAATCCAGCAGGGCCATATGAAATTGCAGGCAAAATCCTTAGCTCTCCTAGCTGGGGCTAGTGAGTCTGAAGTTGCTCTCCTAGTTGAGCGCCTCATCGCAGATAAAACCTTTAACCTAGAGATAGCCCAGCGCTATCTGGAAAATTTAAGATCATAAAAAAACTCAGACGAATTGGTCTGAGTTTTCTTGTGTTTAAATACTTTTTCCAGGTAGTAGTGTAACTGGTAAGAAGTAACCAGTTGTCGCAACTTCCTTACCTTCAATTTTCTGCAAGAGGAGATCGACAGTGAGTTGGGCAATCTCTTTCATAGGTTGCTTAATCGTTGTCAGGTGAGGATAGTAGTTCTCGATAAAGTAGGTCCCATCATAGCCGATGACTTTTAGTTCTTCAGGAACAGAAATTCCCAGTTCCTGAGCGATTTTGATAACCAAAATGGCCGTCAAATCATCCGAAGCAAAGATAGCATCTGGTTTCTGATGAGTCAAGATGTTCTTGATTTCCATTTCTTTTCTGACGGGCGAAAAGTCACTGGAAACATTGATTATAGGCGCTTTCGGGAGAACAGAGGCAAAGCCAGCGTGGCGCAGTCCAGTTGGTGAGTTAGAGTTGTCATTTCCTGTAATCATGATGATAGACTGGGCGCCTGTCTTGACCAAAGTTTGGGCTGCGAGAACCCCGCCACCGTAGTTATCAGAGGAGACGACAGGGATGTCTGGTGATAGATTTCGGTCAAAGGAAATAATCGGTGCTGTCACACGATTGTAGTCTTCGATTCCCAAGTTGTGACTTCCAGAAATGATACCATCGACCTGGTTGGCCTCCAGCATTTCAATGTACTCTCGTTCTTTTTCAGAGTCGTGTTCGCTGTTACAGATGATGGTCTTGTAGCCATTTTTGAAGAGTTGGTGTTCCAACTTGTCGATCAACTCAGCATAAAAGACATGACTGATGTTTGGGAAAATAAGTCCAATCAACTTGGCAGATTTTCCTTGGAGGCTTCGAGCCAGATTATTAGGCTTGTAGCCTAGCTCTCGCATGGCTTCATTAACCTTTTGAATGGTTTTCTCAGATAGATACCCCTTTTTATTGATGACCCGTGAGACGGTAGTGGGGCTGACGCCTGCAAGTTTTGCGACATCAGTTAGTTTTGCGACCATAATCTAATTCATAGTAAGTTCCAGTTGGGTTTCCAGACTTGATGAGGATACCATTTTGGTCCGCATGTGGGAAGACACGACCAGAAAATACTTTTTCTCCTTTATTGATGAAAATTTCAAAGACCGACTTGTCGATGAAGATAGTGGCAGTAGTAGCTTGGTTATCGATAGGGCAAGAACGAGTCGTACCAAATTCTTGGGCGTACTGTTCACCAGCCTGACTACGATCCACTGTCACCTGTCCATTGACAAGGTCAAAGTTGATGGAAAGCCCCTTGCCTTCTTTATCAGCGAGCAAGACAATCTCGCTTTGGCTATTGGCCTCCAAGTTGAGCTCGAGTTCATAGGTGTTATTGGTTTGGGTACGATTTGAGAAGACCTCTTCAGAAGAACGAAGTTCTTTGACGGCTGCGACAGGGTATTGGTAGAGTTTGCCATCTTTGATAGCGAGTTCTTTGACCAATGAGAAGGTTCCTTGGTGGTCAAAACGGTCAGATGGGTAGGAAACATCTGGTAATCCAAGCCAACTTACTGCCAATGCACGTCCATCCGGAGCGTTGAAGGCTTGCGTTGCATAGGCTTCGAAACCATAGTCTAGATTTTGCAATGGAGACACATCTACCATTTTGGCATTTTCAGGGGCAAAGGAAGCTCCGATTTTGTACATGTTTGGATAGATATTATCATAGTCTAGGACACCCTTATCCAATCCTTGTGGACAGTAGAGAAGGACAGGTTGCTCCCCTACAAAGACCAGATTTGGACATTCCATCATGTAGGCAGTGCGGTCGTTAGCAAAGTCAAGGTCGCCAACTGCTTGCCAGTTTGTATAATCATTGTCCACAGCCTTGTAGAGACGGACGAAGCCTTTTTTTTCCAAGTCCTGTCCACCGACGATAGCATAATATTGACCCTTGAAGTTAAAAATTTGCGGGTCGCGGAAGTGGTCTGTAGAGTCTGCTGGCTGGTCAATCAAGATCTTGTCAATCTTTGTAATCTTGCCATCCTTATCCATCAAAGCACCAATCTGGTAGGGGTGACGGATCCAGTTTTCATCACGGACATTTCCAGTATAGAATAGGAACAACTGATCGCCAAACTGCATGGCAGAACCAGAGTAGGCACCGTGGCTATCCGATGGAGTATCTGGCAAAACTTTGACTCCAGTTTCTGTAAAGTGCACTAAATCATCACTTTCAAGCTGCACCCAAGACTTCAACCCATGGGCTGCACCGAAGGGGAAGTTTTGGTAAAAGAGAATCCATTTGCCATCAAAATAAGAAAAACCATTTGGATCATTGAGAAGGCCCATTTTAGGCTCGACATGGTAACGAGTATGCCAAGGAGATTGTGCCATCTTTTCCTTGATTTGCTTGATTTCATCATTAGACCAATCTTCATAGCGTCTGTAACGGCGCTCAGTTGTCCATTCCATTTTATCTTTCCTCCATAAGTTCTATTCTATTATTAATAGTAAACGTTTTCGGCAAAAAAAGCAAGTCTTTTATGTTAAAAAAAAGAAAAATATGTCAAACGATTGCCATAAATCAAGTAAAGGAAATATGGCAAATTTTCACGAAAATATGAAAGAAAATGTAAATAAAAACCTTTATTCCTCAAGTATAAAGATATTTTTTTGAGGAAAAAGAGAATAACCCTCAAAAACGAGCAAAAATAATCAGAGAAAAAAGAAAGGGTTTAAAAATTTCTGCAAAACGCTTGACATATTTTAGAAACGTGATAAAATAATAGTCGTAGGGCGAATAAAATCGCTTTCAAACAAGAACAAAATTTTTATAAGGAGATTTTTGCAAATGAACAATCAGGATATTGCAAAAAAAGTCATCGAAGCCCTTGGCGGACGTGAAAATGTCAACAGTGTAGCCCACTGTGCGACTCGTCTACGTGTCATGGTCAAAGATGAAGGGAAAATCAATAAGGAAGTGATTGAGAACTTGGATAAAGTTCAAGGAGCTTTCTTTAACTCAGGTCAATACCAAATCATCTTTGGTACTGGTACAGTAAACAAGATGTACGACGAAGTCGTTGCACTTGGTTTGCCAACCTCTTCTAAAGAAGACATGAAAGCAGAAGCTGCTAAACAAGGAAACTGGTTCCAACGTGCTATCCGTACTTTCGGTGACGTCTTCGTGCCAATCATCCCAGTTATCGTAGCGACTGGTCTCTTCATGGGTCTTCGTGGTCTCATGAACGCTCTTGGAATGACACTTCCAGAAGATGTTACCATTTACAGCCAAATCCTCACAGATACAGCCTTCATCATCTTGCCAGGTTTGGTTGTATGGTCAACCTTCCGCGTATTCGGTGGTAACCCAGCTGTTGGTATCGTCCTTGGTATGATGCTGGTTTCTGGTTCGCTTCCAAACGCTTGGGCAGTAGCATCAGGTGGTGAAGTAACAGCTATGATTTTCTTTGGCTTCATTCCTGTTGTTGGTTTGCAAGGTTCCGTTCTTCCAGCCTTCATCATTGGGGTGGTCGGAGCCAAGTTTGAAAAAGCTCTCCGCAAAGTGGTTCCAGATGTCTTGGATCTCTTGGTGACGCCATTCGTGACACTTTTGGTGATGTCTATCCTTGGACTCTTTGTCATCGGACCAGTCTTCCATGTTGTTGAGAACTACATCCTTATCGGTACAAAAGCGATTCTTGGCTTGCCATTTGGTCTTGGTGGTTTCTTGATTGGTGGGGTTCACCAATTGATTGTCGTATCAGGTGTACACCACATCTTCAACTTGCTTGAAGTGCAATTGCTTGCTGCCGATCATGCCAACCCATTCAACGCCATTATCACTGCAGCTATGACAGCTCAAGGGGCTGCAACTGTTGCCGTTGGTGTCAAAACTAAAAATCCTAAACTGAAAACACTTGCTTTCCCAGCTGCTCTTTCTGCCTTCCTCGGTATTACAGAGCCTGCTATCTTCGGGGTGAACTTGCGTTTCCGTAAACCATTCTTCCTTTCATTGATTGCTGGTGCTATCGGTGGTGGACTGGCTTCTATCCTTGGACTCGCTGGTACTGGTAATGGTATCACCATCATCCCTGGTACAATGTTGTACATTGGTAACGGTCAATTGTTCCAATACCTTCTTATGGTAGCTGTATCATTCGTTCTTGGTTTTGCCCTTACTTACATGTTTGGTTACGAGGACGAAAAAGAAGTTGCTTCTGAAGTAGCGACAGAACGTTTGGTTCAAGAAGAAACAACTGGTAACATTCCAGTAGCTCTTCAAAATGAAACAATCCAAACTCCAATCGTTGGGGACGTAGTTGCTCTTGAGAATGTTAATGACCCAGTCTTTTCAAGTGGTGCAATGGGACAAGGGATCGCTGTAAAACCAAGCCAAGGTGTGGTTTACGCACCAGCTGATGCAGAAGTATCGATCGCCTTTGCCACAGGACATGCTTACGGTTTGAAGACAGCAAACGGAGCTGAAATCTTGATCCACGTTGGTATCGATACGGTGACTATGAACGGTGAAGGATTTGAACAAAAAGTTTCTCAAGGCGACAAGGTTAAAGCTGGTGATGTTCTTGGAACCTTTGACTCAAACAAAATCGCTGCTGCAGGTCTTGATGATACAACAATGGTTATCGTGACTAATACAGCAGACTACGCTTCTGTGACACCAGTCGCAAGTGGCTCTGTTGTCAAGGGTGATGCTATCATCGAAGTGAAAGCCTAGTCCTCTTCGAAAATCAGATTTAAAAACAAAACGAACAAATATTATGTTTGTTCGTTTTTACTTGGATGGTAAGATTTACAGAGGAAAATCTAAAATATTGAGAAATCTAGCCCTTTAAAATGTGCTATAATAGAGAAAACAAAGATAAGAGGTTTATCATGACAAAATTATATGGAAGCTTAGAAGCGGGCGGTACAAAGTTTGTCTGTGCTGTCGGAGATGAAAATTTTAACGTTGTAGAAAAAACACAGTTTCCTACAACAACTCCTATCGAAACGATCGATAAAACCATCGAATTCTTTTCAAAATTCGATAATCTTGCAGGTCTTGCCATTGGTTCCTTCGGTCCCATCGATATCGATAAAAACTCAAAAACCTATGGCTTTATCACAACGACTCCAAAACCTCACTGGGCAAATGTAGACCTACTTGGTGCCCTACGTCGCGCCCTCAACGTACCTATGTATTTCACAACGGACGTAAATAGCTCTGCCTATGGTGAAGTGGTTGCTCGTAACAATGCTGGTGGCCGTATCGAAAACTTGGTTTACTACACGATTGGTACAGGGATTGGTGCAGGTGTTATCCAACGTGGTGAGTTTATCGGTGGTGTGGGTCACCCTGAGATGGGTCACTACTATGTGGCTAAACACCCAATGGATGTAGAGAAAGAATTTAACGGCGTTTGTCCTTTCCACAAGGGCTGTTTGGAAGGCTTTGCGGCTGGACCAAGTTTGGAAGCTCGTACAGGTGTTCGTGGTGAAAATATTGAACTCAACAACTCTGTCTGGGATGTTCAAGCCTACTACATCGCTCAGGCTGCGGTCAATGCTACAGTAACTTTCCGCCCAGACGTGATCGTCTTTGGTGGTGGGGTTATGGCCCAACAACACATGCTAGACCGTGTGCGTGAGAAATTTACAGCTCTTCTCAACGGCTATCTACCAGTACCAGACGTGCGTGACTACATCGTGACGCCAGCAGTCGCAGGCAATGGTTCAGCAACACTTGGGAATTTTGTCCTTGCAAAAGAAGTTTCAAAATAAACCATAAAATCCGCTTGGGCAACCAAACGGATTTTTCTATTCTCAAAACATCTGCCAGAAGAAATCAATAATATAGGTCAAACCATAAGTATAAACCACTAGGGTAAAGGGCTTGGTCAAAACGATGATAATCATATAGCGTTTGAAGGTCATCTTGGTAAGGGCAGCCAGCATACAGAGAAAGTCAGCTGGGCTAACTGGCCAGATCATCATAAAGATAAAGAACCGCTCGAAACGATTGCCCTTATCTAGCCAACCGATGTACTTGTCATAGGTGCGCTTGCTGACGACAGACTGGACAAAGGCAGCCCCATAGAGACGGACGAGGTAAAAGATAATGGCACAGCCAATCACGATGCCGATATAGTTATAGATAGTTCCGATGATGTGGCCGTAAATAAAGACCCCAGCCACTGAGGTCAAAGCTCCCGGAATGATCGGAACAACGGTTTGTAGGATCTGTAAAAAGATAAAGAGTGGTGGTCCCCAAACCCCAGCTTGCTGGATAAAGGCCGATAGGGTTTCTTTGGACTGTAAAACACCCGCCTGATAGGCCCAAATACAGAAAATCAAGGTGCCGACTCCCCCGACGATAGACGAAATATTGATGATTTGCTGCAGAAGGGGAGAAACAGCTTTCATTTGCTTATCCTGTGACATGTAAACTCCTCATAGATAGTATGATACTACTATACCATATTTTGGGAAGAAAAACTATTTAGATTATTGGGGTGAAGTTTGGTGAGCATAAGGTTTTTTGAAGGGAATATGATATAATAATGAGGATAGTGAACCTGTAAGAAAAGGGTAAATAGGGACATAGCACAGTTGGAACAGCTAAAGTAAAATAGATAACAAAATGGCCTGTTCTAACAACAAAGGAAGGTTTTTTATGGTAAAAAGAAAAGATTTTTCTGAATTAACGAGAATCCAGATCCCAGCGGCCTTGCATCTCATGCGCCTGGGTTATACTTATCTGCCTCGAAACAGCAAAGAAATGATAGAAAGAGACTCAGATACCAATATTCTCATATCTGTTTTTAAGGAACATTTTTTTAAATTTAACAACTACTTGACAGAGGATGATTTTGAGAGAGAACTGGCTAATATCAAGTTGGAACTAGACCAAAATGATCTGGGACGTTCTTTCTTTAAACGATTACAAGGTCAGGAAAATACCGTATATATTGATTGGGAACACCCAGAAGCAAACACCTTCCATCTGGCACTGGAAGTAACCTGTCAAAATGGTCAGGATGAGTTCCGTCCAGATATTGTCATCTTTATCAACGGCCTGCCCCTTTCTTATATCGAAGTTAAACAGCCCAATGCGATCCGAGATGGTAAGACAGGTATCCAGTCAGAGCAGGACAGAACCAGATACCGATTTGAAAACCGTAAATTCCGTCGTTTTAACAACATTACCCAGCTCATTGCCCTTTCTGATAACTTGTCCTACATCAGCGGACAGGGGCAACAGAAGCAAGGTTCTTACTATGGTTCAAATGCCTATTCAAAAACAAAATTTAATGCTTTCAAGGAAGAAAGAGAAGAAGATTTCCTTCATTCCCTTGCCATGCTAACCGAGGACCAAATCGACTTTGTCCTAGAAGATATGAAGCGTTTTGCCCTCAAATCTCAGCCAGAGTTTACAACAAACCTAAACCCTGATACACCTTGCAATGCCTTTCTCTCTTCTTTGTATAGCAAAGAACGCTTGCTCTTTATGCTTCGTTTTGGCCTGGTCTATGTAGAAGAAGAAAGCAAGGACGGTCAGATGCAACTGCAGAAGCACGTCATGCGCTATCCTCAGTATTTCGCGACACGTGCTATCGAAGAAACCATCGCAAAAGGCGTCAAAAAAGGCGTGATTTGGCATACACAAGGTTCTGGTAAGACTGCCTTGGCGTATTTCAATATCCGCTATTTAACTCATTATTTTTCAAAACAGGGGATTGTCCCGCAGTTTTACTTTGTCGTGGATCGCTTAGACCTAGCTGACCAAGCTTTTAAGGAATTTACCAAACGAGGTCTTAGAGTCAAGCGCATCAATAACCCTCAAGAGCTAAATCAAAAACAAGACGGCTATGATGTCGCTGTGGCCAATATTCAGAAGTTTAAGGATGATTCAGACCTGACTGACCGCTCGGGCTATGATCTCAATCGTCAAAATATCTACTTTATCGATGAAGCCCACCGTTCATACAATGAACGAGGTTCCTATTTGCCGAATCTCTATCAGGCAGATACCAATGCTATCAAGATTGCTTTGACAGGAACGCCCCTCATCACCTATAAGAAAGATGGAAAGACTAAGGAAAGTCATGCGACGACTCGTGATATTTTTGGAGACTACATCCATAAATACTACTACAACCAGTCTATCGATGACGGCTTTACCCTACGCCTGATGCGAGAAGATATTGAGACTTCTTATAAAGATAATCTCAGATCTATCAATGAAGAAATCCAACGAGGCGATCTGTCCAAGGAAGATATCTTTGCTCATCCTCATTATGTAGAGCCCATGCTTGATTTTATCATTGAAGATTTTAATCGAGCGCGTGATTTGGTCTTTGATGACCAGACCATCGGGGGTATGATTGTCTGTGATTCTTCCAAGCAGGCTCGTCAGCTTGAAAAACAATTAGAAGAAAGACGTCAAGCAGGCTTAACCAAGTTGACCTCCGCTCTCATCCTCCATGATGAGGGAGACAAGGAAGAGAAGAAGGACAAGGTAGATGCCTATAAGGAAGGTAAGATTGACCTGATTATCGTATACTCCATGCTCCTGACCGGTTTTGATGCCCCTCGTCTCAAGCGCCTCTATCTAGGGCGCAAGATCAAGGCCCACAATCTCCTTCAGACCTTGACTCGTGTCAATCGTCCATACAAGGACTATATCTTTGGTTATGTTATTGACTTTGCAGACATCTCAAAGGAGTTCGACAAGACCAACCGCGCCTATCTAGAGGAGTTAAATCAAGAATACGACATTACTCTGACTGGAGAAAATGGGGAAGATGTCTTTGGTTCTCTCTTTGTTCCAGCTGATGAGATTGCCCAAGAGTTAAGCAAGACCGAGCAGATTCTCATCGATTATCCGACGGGAAATCTGGAATACTTTTCTCAAGTTATCAATGATATTAAGGATAGAAAGGAGTTAAATGACCTTCGTAAAGCCCTAGAGTCTATCAAGCAGTACTACAATGTCGCTCGTTTATTAGGCTATGAACATCTGCTCCAACAGATTGATATCGTTCAGATAGCAACCTTGCTCAATGTCCTCTCCAGACGCTTACTAACCTTGTCCTTGATTGACAAACCAGACGAGTTTTCAAGCCGAACCCTTCTAAACTTGGCTATGTCTGAGACCAGCTTCAGCTTTGTCAAGATTGCAGAAGAAGAACTTCGTCTAGCAGCCAATGACCTGGAAGATTTGAAACGTCGAGTGGCAGGTGGGATTAAAAAACAACGTGATGAAAAGGATCCTGAGTGGGTTTCCCTCTATGAGGAATTCCAGCGCATCATGAAGAAACACTTGATCCATGGCCAAGAAGGCTTTACCATGGAAAATATTAAGGAAACGCAAAAAGACTATGAAGAACTCTTTAAGTCTGTGGAGGACTATCATACTCGTATGAGACGCCTAACCATGAACTTTAACGGAGATGAGATGGCAGCTCGTTCCTACAAGCACGTGACCAACTCGACTATGGTCAGTGATTTTCCTGCTATTTACCATGTCATCAAGGGTTCTAAAGTCAGACTAGACCGTAAACTCGGTCAAAACCAAGGAGTACTCGATAATGAGGAGTTTCTTAAGAAGATGATTCGAGAAGAAGCTCGGATTGAAATGAAAACCAACCAATCTGCAAGTAGTTTGACAAGAGAGGATTTTAATTATATCGTCGAGTCACTATTTGAAGGATATGAAGAGGAATACCAACACTAATGAATGAAACATACAAAGTCCAAGTCCAAGGCTTGGTAGATGATTTGAAAGCTGTCTTTACCCACGCGGGACTAGGAGGAGAAGCGGGTGAGTACAAACTCCTCACCCAGTCCTTCCTCTACAAATTTTTAAATGACAAATTTTTGTATCAAGCCGAGGTCCTAGATGAGTCCAACACCTATGAAAATTTGTTGGCTATGAGTGAGGAAGACTACGACTGGCTCTTGGAGGATATCGGTACCAGCACCGCTTGGCTCAAGACAGACCAGTTGATCGAAACCCTCCACCGTCAGCAAAATGAGCCGACTTTTTACGAAACTTTTGAAAATACCCTCAACCAGATAGCCATTGACAATAACGATATCTTCTCCGTTCACACAGACGGGGATACAGCCATTCGTCTCTTTGACGAGCGTTTGATTACAGATACCATATCAGATAGTAGTAAACGCAACGAAGTGGCAAAATCTATCATCAATCTCCTTGCTCGTGTCAAGTTTGACGAAGATATCTTTTCACAAGGCTTTGACTTTTTCTCTACTCTTTTTGAGTACATGATCAAGGACTACAACAAAGATGGCGGTGGTAAGTATGCCGAGTACTACACACCTCACTCAGTGGCTAAAATTATCGCTGATATTTTGGTGGGTGATGACCAGCCATCAAATGTGCGTATCTATGACCCTTCTGCTGGTTCTGGAACCTTGCTGATGAACCTGGCTAGTCGTATTGGTGTGGATAAGACCACTGTTTATAGTCAGGATATCTCGCAAAAATCATCCAATCTTCTCCGTCTCAACCTAATCTTGAATGGCCTCCAACACTCCATTCATAATATCGTGCAGGGAAATACTATCATCGCTAATCGTCATCCTGAAAAGATGGACTATATCGTGTCTAACCCTCCTTTTAAGCTGGACTTTTCAGAGTGGCGTGACCAAGTGGAGACCTTGCCAGAAGCCAGTGAGCGTTTCTTTGCAGGTGTGCCAAAGGTTCCAGCCAAGTCTAAGGACAAGATGGCTATCTATGAGCTCTTTGTTCAGCATATCATCTACTCCCTGAAACCAGATGGTCAGGCAGCCGTTGTCTTGCCAACAGGATTTATCACAGCCCAGTCAGGGATTGATAAGGCCATCCGCCAACACTTGGTAGATAATCAAATGCTGGCTGGTGTCGTTTCTATGCCGTCCAATATCTTTGCGACGACAGGTACTAACGTCTCCATCCTCTTTATCGATAAGAAAAACAAGGGTGATGTCGTCCTCATCGATGCCTCAAACCTTGGAACCAAGGTCAAGGAAGGCAAGAACCAAAAGACTGTGCTGTCTCCTGAGGAAGAGCAGAGGATCGTCGAGACCTTTATCAAGAAAGAAGCCGTCGAGGACTTTTCTGTCACCGTCTCTTATGATGACATCAAGGAGAAAAACTACTCTCTCAGCGCGGGTCAATACTTTGACATCAAGATAGATTATGTGGATATCACAGCAGAAGAGTTTGAAGCTAAGATGACCGCCTTTCAAGATAAACTCTCAGACCTTTTCCAGCAATCGCATGCATTGGAGCAGGAGATTGAAGAGCAGATGAAGGGGTTGAAGTATGAGTGAGTGGAAAAAATATAAATTATCGGAACTTTATGAAATGAGTTCGGGAATTTCTTCAACTAAAGATCAAGCGGGACACGGTTCACCATTTCTTTCATTCTCTGTTGTTTTTAACAATTATTTTTTGCCAGATAGTTTAATTGATTTAATGGATACGACAGTTGGCGAGAAGCAAAAATACTCAATAAATGAGGGTGATATATTTTTAACACGCACTAGTGAAACAGTTGATGAATTGGCCATGTCTTCAGTTGCTTTGAAGGATTATCCTGAAGCTAGTTTCAGTGGATTTTTGAAAAGACTTAGGCCTGTTGATAAAACAATTGTTTATCCTAAATTCATGGCTTTTTATTTAAGAAGTCCTTTGTTTAGAAGAACAATAATAAATAATACTGTAATGACACTAAGAGCTAGTTTCAATGAGGCAATGTTTTCATATCTTGAAATTATGCTACCAGATTTTGATACTCAAAAGAAAATTGGTGATTTCCTTTATTCGTTAGAAAAGAAAAAACAAATCAACAACCAAATCAACCAAGAGTTGGAAGCCATGGCTAAGACCCTCTATGACTACTGGTTTGTGCAATTTGATTTCCCAGACCAGAATGGCAAACCCTACAAATCATCAGGCGGAAAGATGGTCTATCACCCAGAACTCAAACGCGAAATCCCAGAGGGGTGGGGAGTGACCACATTTTCAAGTTGGATTTCAGACAATAAAACGGGAGATTGGGGGAAAGAGACTAGTCAAGGAAATTATACATTAGAGGTTGATTGTATTCGTGGTGCTGATATTAATGGCTTGTCAGGAAATGGGAAAACAGATATGCCAACACGTTTTATACTAGAAAAGAACAAAGATAAACTGTTGACAGATTTTGATATTGTTATTGAAATATCTGGAGGAAGTCCCACTCAATCTACAGGTCGTATAGTTGGTATCAGTGAAAAGGTATTAAATCGATTTGATTTACCTTTAATCTGTTCAAATTTCTGTAAAGCGGTTTCACTAAAAGAACAAGAAACCTTCTATAACTTTGTATATGAATGGAAAAATCTATATGACAATGGTGTTTTATTTAGTTGGGAAGGCAAGACAAGTGGGATAAAAAACTTATTGTTTGATTCCTTTGTTACTAACTATCACATTGCACAACCGCCAATTGATTTAATGAAACAATTTTTTGATTACGCATCTTCGGTAGATAAAAAAACACAATTGTTATTAAAACAAAACCAAGAACTCACCCAACTGCGCGATTGGCTCTTGCCAATGCTGATGAATGGACAGGTGAAGGTGGAGTAGAGGAAATAGCAGATAGAATTTTAAAGTTGAAAGAATTTGAGGGCAAATAAATGTCAGAGCTTACTTTTTCTATATGGAAACCATTTATTGAAAGTAAAAAAAGAGGTGAGCGGTGGTTACAGCCTATTTTAAAGACTTTTGATAAGTTGAACCCATGTAATTTAAAACACGAAAAAGGGTTATATCATCTAGAGGTTGATGAAAATACGCATTATGTTTTTATAGTTATAGAATCTGGAAAGTTAGAGCCTAGAGATACTACTGTAACGGACTACTATACTAATCAAAAACGAGAAAATCCTAAATCAGAAACGGAGCTGGAGTTTTTGAAGCAATTCTTTGTCTTATTTGATTTGGATAATAATTTATTGTATTTTTCGGATGTGAGACACCGTAATCTGCTAGAAAAAATTCTTAAAGATACGACAGAGGTTGAGTTTAGTATAAAAGGTTTTTACGAAGATAAAGAGGAATTTTTAAAAATATTGTCTAGTGTTGATGAAATTCAATTTACTTCAAAAGATGATATTTTTTCAACTTTATCACAAAAACGCGAAGCTCTATATGATTTATTCGAAACTGATGGTTTAGAAGATATAACTCTGAACGTAAAACTCTCTAGTATGAAAATAAATAAGATCAAAGCATTTCTCAGAAAAATTGTAAAAGAGTCTGAGAATCATCAACTTTCAGGTATTTTAATTAGAGGAAACGATGATGCTGGATTTGAACATGTGTTTAACCGTGGTACTTTTATCAAAAAGATTTCAATTAATGTTGAGAAACAACAGGCAACTGGAAAATTTTTAGGTTCGGAGGTAAAAGATATTTTGCTCAAAGAAATAGAGAGTTTGGCGAATGATAAAGTTACGAAGAAAAGATAGAATTGTTTCTGGTGGTATTTTAGTAGTAAGTCTGTTTGTATCATATTTATTAAGGGACTATGTGCTACTAAATCATAGTGATACGGTGTCTTTTATTTCTGTAATCACGGGGTTCTTACTTTCTGCTATTGCTATACTGTATTCTTCTTCTATGAGGTCTGTTTTATATGATAAAAAATCAAAGATTTATTCATCAAAATGGGAAGAAATAATTGTTAGATATTTCTATACATTTGTAGTTAGTTTGCTTTATATGATGGAGTTATCTTTAGGTATTAATTGTATTCCCAGTTTTATAAATGTAGGTTTTTTACTAAGTATTGTAATTATAATAATTGTAGTTACTAAAGGGTTGTTTAAATTGCTTCTAGTTGAGATAAATGATTAAATTTTTTGAATTCAATTTTACATTTGAGTTATTTTAGAAACCATCACAAGTGCTATAAAAATTGAAATCCTAAAAATAGAGGAGGTCAGCAATCACTATGAGTAATAAAATTGTTGAATACAAAGACCTGATTGCTTTTCATCCAGGTCAGTATGTTGAAGAGTTGATTGAAGATTATGACGTAACGCAGAAAGAATTTGCGGAGCGTTTGGGAGTTTCAGCAAAGACCGTCAGCAAGATCGTCAATGCTGAGGAGTCCATTAGTAAAGAAACGGCTCATAAGTTAGCCAAGCTAAGCGGAGTTTCTATGCAAACTTGGCTCAATCTTCAAAATGCTTATGATATAAAAATGGCAGAGTTTCTGGAGTAATCATTGTATAATGTTAATTATGAATAATAACAACCAACGTGCCCTTTGCCAACAACTCTGGGCTAGAAACAAATACCTCGTTTTGAGCCATTCCAGCAATATTTACAATGAGATTCGTCAGTATCTCAAGAATGATGAGGTGGAGGTCAGCCATGTTCAAGAACTGATTGACCGTGCTTGCCAAATTCCTGAGCATAGAGGTCAGGTTTGCAATGCCTCTCAGCATATTTGGGGCTATTTTAAAAAGAAAGCGACTGATGCCGAGCGCAAGGACTACATGCTCTTGCTGGATCGCTACCGCTTTGGTCAGGCTTCCAAGGAAGACTTGATTGCTAAGACTCGAGAGTTGCTTGATCGCTATCCCAATACCTATTTGCAACATTCGACTTTACTGAAAGGAGACGCCCATGAGACTTTGGCATGAGGCTTTGATTTCACAACTTCCACGTCCTCAACTTTTGGGGCAACATCGAGAATGTTGCGCCCTGCGTGGCAATGGCTGGGGCAGAAAGCATGCGACGGTGGACTATGTCTTTACCCATTCGCCCTATCGTCTCTATGCCTACCATGACTTGATCATGAAGGAGATGGCTAACCGAGGCTATAAGGTCGGTCCAGAGTGGCTGGACAAGAACTACCGTGGTAAGACTTGCCCTCCTTATCAAGACTTACCTGAGGAGAAACTGACCACTCCCATCTATAGCGAGCATGATGCAGGATACTATGAGGAGTGTCTGGCTAATCTCCGAGATAAGGGGATAGAGTTGGAGTAAGAGTACAGAGGTTGTGAATGTCTAGTATTTCTTTAAACTTTTTCGAATAATAAAGATGAGACCTTTAGAATTTTCTGAAGGTCTTCTTTTTATGAGTGTTAAGATTTACTTTTAATAACTTTTAAGTTATAATTAAATTAGAAAGAGGTTACTTGGTGCATACGATTTACTTCTATAAGGACAAAAACGGAAACGAGCCAGTCTTGGATTATATGAGAGAATTGGCTTGTCAGAAAAGTAAGGATAGCCGCATCAAACTCAATAAACTAAATGACTATATTGAGTTGCTTAGTCAGCATGGGACTAGAGCAGGTGAACCCTATATCAAACATTTGGAAGATGAGATTTGGGAACTAAGACCTCTTAGGGATAGGATATTATTTGTGGCTTGGGTTGATGGGAGTTTTGTTCTTTTACATTATTTTGTCAAAAAGACTCAAAAGACTCCTAGAAGAGAAATTGAAAAAGCCAAGCGTGAACTGAAGGACTTAAAAGAAAGAGGGGCAAGTAATGAAGAATAGTGTCATTGGAAGTAATTGGAAGGATGTTCGGACAGAGCTCTTTACCAAGGAGGAAATCCTTGAAAGTGATATGCGAGTGGCTATCATGAGTGAGTTGATTGAGGCTAGACATGAGCAAGGAATTAGTCAGAAAAAGCTAGAAGAACTTAGTGGAGTGAGCCAGCCTGTGATTGCTAGGATGGAGACAGGCAAGACCAGTCCTCAGTTGGATACGGTCTTAAAAGTTTTAGCCAGTTTAGGAAAGACACTATCGGTCGTCCCACTTGAACAGGAAAAAAGTTGATAGGAAGAAGTTGGAAAACTTTAACAAATTTAACAGTTATAGTACCTCAAGTGTATAATATAAAAAAATTATGCTTTATTTATATCAAGTGCGAACGAAGTGAGCTTTTAGCGGATATTTCCCGCTATAGTGATATTCTAGATAATAATTTATTATTATCTAGAACGGAATTTTTGAGACATTCTGGCTCAAAAATTAGGGATGAAATTACTTGGTTGGCTAAAATCATCCACTGGACAATTTCATCTCCCGTTCGCACTTTTCAGGGAAATATCAGAATTACAAAAGAAAAATCAACCTATAGTCTTTTCTAATAACAAGCCATAGTCACTTATAAGAATCATCAATAGCTCGTTTGAACATTCTAACTAAAATATAGCTATAAAACAAGTTATACAAAGGATTTGAGACACTGTTCTCAAGTCTTTTTCTTTCGTCTAAAAGAATGATATAGTTTCAAACTATATCAAAGCCTAATTTTTTACAATTATACAGGCGCTTTCTTTTCTGTTAAGATAGTTTCAACAACAAATTTTGGAGGACACATCATGTCAACTACAATCATCGGTTTCCCTCGTTTGGGCGAATTCCGCGAATTAAAATTTACAACTGAAAAATACTTTAGAAAAGAAATCTCAGAAGAAGAACTCCTTGCAGCCGCAAAAGAATTGCGCGCAAAACACTGGAACATTGTCAAAGAAAAAGGCATCACTGAAATCCCATCAAATGACTTTTCTCACTATGACAACTTCTTAGATGCAGCCTTCCTCTTCAACGTGGTGCCTGCATCCGTTCAAAACTTGGACTTGTCTGACCTTGAGCGCTACTTTGCTTTGGCGCGTGGTTACCAGGGAGAAAAAGGGGATGTTCGTGCCCTTCCGATGAAGAAGTGGTTTAACACCAACTACCACTACATCGTTCCTAAGTTTGAAAAAGACACTCAAGTCAAACTTGCTGATCACAAGATCTTTGATGAGTTCCAAGAAGCCAAAGAACTTGGATTGAACACTCGTCCAGTACTTGTAGGTCCATTCACTTTCCTTCAATTGTCAGACTTTGAAGAAGGCGTGAAAGCAGAAGACTTTGTAGATAGCTTAGTGGCTGCTTACCAAGAAGTTTTTGCAAAATTGGCTGAACTCGGTGCGACTCGTATCCAATTGGACGAAGCGGCTCTTGTAAAAGATTTGACAGCTGAAGAAAAAGCTCTCTTCTTGAACCTCTACAACAAGCTTTTGGCTGACAAAAAAGGTCTTGAAGTATTGCTTCAAACTTACTTTGGTGATGTTCGTGACGTTTACGCTGACCTTGTAAACTTGCCAGTAGATGCCATCGGTCTTGACTTCGTTGAAGGTAAGAAAACCCTTGAACTCGTTAAAGGTGGTTTCCCAGCTGACAAGACTCTCTATGCAGGGATTGTCAATGGTAAGAACATCTGGCGCAACAACTACGAAAAGAGCTTGGCTGTTCTTGAGCAAATCCCAGCTGAAAACATCGTCTTGACAAGCTCATGCTCACTTCTTCATGTGCCATTTACAACTGCTAATGAAGAATTTGAACCAGCTATCTTGAACCACTTTGCTTTTGCAGTTGAAAAATTGGAAGAACTTCGTGACTTGGATGCTATCCGCAAGGGTCAAGGTGAAGCAGCTCTTGCAG
Organism: uncultured bacterium; assembly: GCA_963528645.1. Classification (GTDB taxonomy): domain Bacteria; phylum Bacillota; class Bacilli; order Lactobacillales; family Streptococcaceae; genus Streptococcus. Next base: position 2,691 of record CAURVH010000013.1, on the reverse strand, counting down.
CAAACAAAGAACTCTTTGCGGTTGAGCGTGTGGGTGAAAATGCGGAACTTCGTGCTCGTATCGCTGGCTTGACAGACGCAGACTACACTCGTTTGCCAGCCTTTGCAGAACGTGAAGCGATCCAAGAAGAAACCTTCAAACTTCCAGCCCTTCCAACAACAACCATCGGTTCATTCCCTCAAACCAAGGAAGTCCGTGCTAAACGCTTGGCCTTCCGTAAGGGTGAATTGTCTCAAGAAGAGTACGATGCCTTCCTTGCTGAAACCATCGATGAATGGATCAAATGGCAAGAAGAAGTTGGATTTGACGTGCTTGTACACGGTGAATTCGAGCGTAATGACATGGTTGAGTACTTCGGTCAAAACTTGTCAGGTTACCTCTTCTCTAAGAATGGTTGGGTACAATCATACGGTATGCGTGGGGTGAAACCACCAATCATCTGGGGTGATGTCACTCGTCTCAACCCAATCACTGTCAAATGGTCTAGCTACGCACAAAGCCGTACTGACAAACCTGTTAAAGGTATGTTGACTGGGCCTGTTACCATCCTCAACTGGTCATTCCCACGTGAAGACATCTCTATCAAGGATTCAACTCTTCAAATCGCTCTTGCAATCAAGGATGAAGTTCTTGACCTTGAAGCTGCAGGCGTGAAGATTATCCAAATCGACGAGGCTGCTCTTCGTGAGAAATTGCCACTTCGTCGTAGCGACTGGTACGAAGATTACCTTGACTGGGCTATTCCAGCCTTCCGCTTGGTACACTCTACAGTAGCGCCAGACACACAAATCCACACTCACATGTGTTACTCAGAATTTACAGATATCATCCCAGCTATTGACAACATGGATGCGGACGTTATTTCCTTTGAAGCAAGCCGTTCAAACCTTGAAATCTTGGACGAACTCAAAGCGAAAAACTTCCAAACAGAAGTGGGACCTGGGGTTTACGATATCCACTCACCTCGTGTACCAAATGAAGGCGAAATCGACCACACAATCGATGCTATTCTTGCCAAAGTTCCAAGCAAGAAAGTTTGGATTAACCCTGACTGTGGTTTGAAAACACGTGGTATTCCAGAAACAAAAGAAAGCTTGATCCGCCTTGTCGAAGCAGCTAAAGCTGCGCGTGAGAAATTGTAAGATTAGATTTCTCACTTGACACTGACTTATCAAGGAACTGCTTAGTCCTATCTAGCTAAGCACTATCGAAATCAAAGAAAAGGACAAAGACTATGTCACGCCAAACACCGTCACTCTCATTTGAAGTGTTCCCTCCAAACCCAGCAGTGGGTAATGATAAGATTATTTCTGCTCTTCAAGGTATGCAGGAGCTAGCACCGCACTTTATCAGTGTGACTGCCAGCAATAATAAATTTAATATCAAGGAAACAACGGTTCGTTTGGCTGACTTTATTCAGAATGATCTGGCAATTCCAACCATTGCCCACTTGCCAGCTATCTATCTGACCAAGGACAAGGTTGCCGAGACTCTTGTTGACTTGGACAAGGTTGGGGTGCAAAAGATTTTGGCTCTGCGTGGAGATATCATTCCTGATGTAGAACCACAAAAGGACTTCCGCTATGCAACGGACTTGATTGAGTTCATCAAGGAACAAGCTCCTCACTTTGACATTGTTGGAGCTTGCTACCCAGAGGGGCACCCAGACTCACCAAACCAGATCTCGGATATCCAAAATCTCAAGAAAAAAGTAGACGCAGGCTGTTCCAGTCTCGTAACCCAACTTTTCTTTGATAATGAGCGTTTCTACGACTTTCAAGACAAGTGTACCTTGGCAGGGATTGATGTTCCCATTCATGCGGGTATCATGCCCATTCTGAACCGTAATCAAGCGCTTCGTCTCTTGAAAACGTGTGAGAATATCCATCTTCCGCGAAAATTCAAGGCTATCTTGGACAAGTATGAGCATGACCCTGAGTCGCTCAGAGCAGCAGGACTTGCCTATGCCGTGGATCAGATTGTGGACTTGGTAACTCAAGATGTTGCAGGAGTGCATCTCTACACCATGAACAATGCTGAAACAGCAAAATACATCCACCAAGCAACCCATGCCTTGTTTAATCATCAGTCTTTAGGATAATAAAAAGCAAACCATTCTTCTCAGGTGAGGGGAATGGTTCCTTTTTAATAGAAAAGCCCGCACTTTTTAAGAAAAATATGATAAAATAGACTCTGTACGTACTTGATACAAAGATGAGGGTATAAACAGATTTTTAGCTATTCAAATCTGCTATAAGAAGGACAAATACTAAAGAATAATATTTTTAAACTTTTCAAAGTATCTAGATAATTGAACTCGGGCTAAATCCCTAGTGAAAAAGATAGATTTCCCAGTGTGCATCGCACACTGCGTCAATCTCCTATTTTCATACGGGATTCTTTACGCCCTTTGTATCCTGATTTTTGTAGGCAAGGCGTATAATTTTATCAATCCAAAGGGGATTAACATGACAAAACAAGTGTTTCAAACGACTTTTGCGGGTCGTGAGTTGATCGTAGAGACTGGTCAGGTTGCTAAGCAAGCAAATGGCTCTGTTGTCGTGCGTTACGGTGAGTCAACTGTCTTGACTGCAGCCGTGATGTCTAAGAAGATGGCGACTGGGGATTTCTTCCCACTTCAAGTCAACTACGAAGAAAAAATGTATGCGGCTGGGAAGTTTCCTGGTGGCT
>CAURVH010000012.1:0-35649 GCA_963528645.1 uncultured bacterium | reverse complement strand
TTGCGAGAATCATGTGAATCCCTGCAGCACGCGCCTTCTGTCCGAGACGAATGATGGCATCTTCCACTTCCTTGCTAGCCACCATCATGAGGTCTGCCAACTCATCCACAATGACAACAATCAAAGGCAGTGGTACTTGTTTGTACTCAGATTGACTATTAAATTCCTCAACCTTGGCATTGTAACCAGCGATATTTCGCACACCAACCTTAGCAAAGAGTTCATAACGGTTTTCCATTTCATCCACGACCTTTTGCAAAGCCTTGCTGGCCTTGCGTGGATTGGTCACAACTGGAATCAAGAGATGAGGAATGTCGTTGTAAACGGATAACTCAACCATCTTTGGATCCACCATCATAAACTTGACCTGATCTGGTCTTGCTTTCATCAGAATGCTCGCGATAATACCGTTAACTGCGACTGACTTCCCTGATCCTGTCGAACCTGCAACGAGCAGGTGGGGCATCTTGGAAAGGTCAAAGGTGCGAGCCGTTCCATTGACAGCCTTCCCTAGAGGAATTTCAAGGAGATTTTCTGGTTTTGTTTGAGACTGTTCCCAGAGTTCACGGAAGGAGACGGTCGCAATCTCAGAGTTGGGTACTTCAATTCCGACTAAGGATTTACCAGGAATCGGAGCCTCAATCCGAACATCCTTAGCTGCTAGAGCTAGCGCTAAGTCGTCTGCTAGATTGGAAATGCGGTTAACCCGTACACCGACTGCTGGCTTGACTTCATATTTTGTAACAGATGGACCGATTTCAGCCCGTTCCACCGTTACCTTGATACCAAAGCTGGCAAAGGTTTCTTCTAGGATTTTGATATTTTCTCGAACAATCTTCTTTTCCTTGGACTGATCTTTGGGTTTATCTGGCGCAAAGAGTTGCAAGCTTGGTAGCTTGTATTCGAGGGCTTCCTTGGCAGAAAAATCAACCTGCACCTCTTCATCCTTAAAATCTTCTTCGTCTGGAACTTCAAAGTCAGCTTGAGGAAGGATAATCTCCGGTTCACTCCATTCTTCTTCAGGAATTGGTGTAAGATTGTAGTCTGGTACTTCTGATAAGATTTCTCCCGTTTCAGGATCTACAGGAGGAAGCGGTAATGCATCCTGTTCTTCTTGTTCTCTCTGAATTCTTGCTGCTTCTTCAGCTTCTTGACGAGCCTTCTCTTCTTCTCTCTTGATGAAGCGTTCTTGTTTTCTCAGTTCCTGTTTTTCCATGAAAGATCTGAACTTCACTCCAATAAAGGCTGCGACATCGTAAATAGACCAAGGACTAACCAAGAGTGCCCCAACTAGAATCAAAAGAAGTCCAATAAAGTAAGAGCCGATATTTGAAAAAAGAAAGGCTATGGGGATATAGAGTCCAACACCAAGCAGGCCTCCACCAGCGAAACTCGTCACACGCATACCAGTCAGATCCGTCATAACTTGAGCCAAGGTTCCTTTTAGAACTGACTGCTCCAAGCCAAACTTCCAGACAAGATAGGCCTCAAAAATCAAGAGCAAGCCAGCGAAGATACAGAGAAATCCTGACAGAAGTCCCTCTTTCTTGCGTATCCATTTAAAAAGAAAAAGATAGATGAGGAGGGCACCAATAGCCACATAGGCCAAACTTCCAACCACCAATCGAATGAGATTGTAAAGAGTGATACCAACTGCACCTAGTTTGAGGGCTGCAAAGATTAATAATAAGGCAATCCCTAAGGAAATCAACATCCTCTGGATAGCCTGTTTTCTTTCGAGTTCTGCTTTAGACGGTCTCCGTCTTGTTTTACTTGTATTCTTGTTTGCCATTCTTCTATTATACCATATTTCACAGCCATTTCGAACAGAGAAAAAGATTGCACCAAAGGGTACAATCTTTCTATTTTGATACTTTTTTATGCTTGTGGTTTGCGTAGGTAACCATAAACCACACCGCTTACGATTGCTCCAATCAAGACAAAGATTAGGTAAAGAAGGGCATTTGAAGTAAGGGCGATGACGAAGATTCCTCCGTGTGGTGCCATGAGTTTGATACCAGCAAGACCAACGAGTCCTCCTGCTACTGCTGAACCAAGGATAAAGCTTGGGATAGCACGAGCTGGGTCGGCTGCACCAAATGGAATTGCTCCCTCAGTGATAAATGACAAGCCCATAATGATGTTTGTCAAACCAGAGTTGCGTTCTTCTTTAGTAAATTTATCTTTAAAGAGAAGAGTTGCAACAAAGATAGCAAGTGGTGGAACCATTCCTCCAGCCATAACTGCTGCCATGGCCACAGAACCACCTGAAGAAACAGTCGCTGCAAGCGTTCCTGTACCAAAGACATAAGCGGCTTTGTTGACTGGTCCACCCATGTCGACAGCCATCATTCCACCAAGAACGATACCAAGAAGGACAGCTGAACCTCCTCCAAGACCACCTAGGAAGTCATTCATAGCGGTGTTGATTGCTGCCATTGGAATATTAACAGCCAGCATGATAAATCCTGTCAAGATTGTTCCAAGAAGTGGCAAGAGAAGGATAGACTTAGCACCTTCAAGTGAACGAGGAACTTTGACATATTTCTTGATAGCAAGAACCAAGGCTCCTGCGATAAATCCACCAACCAGTGCACCTAGGAAACCAGATGAGACACCTGCAAGAGTTGAAGTTGCTTCACCACCTGCGGCATAAGGAATTTTACCAAAGGCAAAACCTTCTTTGGCAATAGCACCAGCCACAAAACCAGCTACCAAACCTGGTTTTTCAGCAATAGAGTAGGCTACATATCCTGCAAAAACTGGAAGCATCAAGCCAAAGGCTGCTCCACCAATTTTCATGAACATAGAAGCTAGCTCATGGTAAGAACCGAGATTGCCAAGACTATCTTGTGGCACACCCAAAGCACCATCAATCAAGAAAGCAAGGGCAATCATGATACCACCACCGATAACGAATGGCAACATTTGAGATACACCACTCATCAAGTGTTTGTAGAAGGCACCACCAAGGCTTTGTTTTTCATTAGATGCTGTTGCAGCTTTGGCCCCATTAGCGGCACGATAAACTTCAGCATCTCCTGAAAGAGCCAAGTTGATCAGCTCTTCTGTCTTACGGATACCGTCTGCAACTGGACGGTTAACCAAAGGTTTACCATCAAAACGATCCATTTCTACTGCCTTGTCTGCAGCGATGATAACGGCTTTAGCCTTACGTATGTCCTCTGCAGTTAGTTGGTTACCAACACCGCTAGCTCCGTTTGTTTCAACCTTGATACCAACACCCATTTCAGCAGCCACTTTTTGAAGGGCTTCTTGGGCCATGTAAGTGTGGGCAATACCTGTCGTACAAGCTGTGACAGCTACGATAAAGTCGCCAGAGTCATTAGCAGGTACTTGAACAGGTTCCTCAGTTTTTTCTGAAGCTTGGTTAAATAGTTCGATAACTTGATCTGCAGATGTTACTTGACGAAGTTTGTCAGCAAATCCGTCTTTCATCAAGTATTGAGACAATTCTGCCAAGGCTGCCAAGTGAGTGTCATTGGCACCTTCTGGAGCTGCAATCATGAAGAAGAGGTCTGTTGGTTGCCCATCCAAACTTTCATAGTCAACACCCTTGTTTGACTTTGCAAAGAGAACCGTTGCTTCTTTGACAGCTGAGTTTTTGCTGTGAGGCATAGCAATTCCGTCACCCAAGCCAGTGGAAGTTAGAGCTTCACGCGCTAAGATTCCTTCTTTAAAGGTTTCAAAATCCGTCACGTAACCGTGATCTACCAAGCTATGAATCATTTCTTCGATAGCTGCTGTTTTTTCAGTCGCCTGCAAATCCAGCAACATGACATCTTTTCTCAATAGGTCTTGAATTTTCATCGTTTTTCTACCTCAACTTTTTCATATGTTTCTTTAATAAATTCTGCTGTTGCCAAGTCATCCGAGAAGGTGGTTGCTGTTCCACAAGCCACTCCCCATTTGAAGGCTTCTAATGCATCTTTGGATTTGACAAATTCACCTGTAAATCCAGCAACCATTGAGTCGCCAGCTCCCACTGAATTTTTGACTGTTCCCTTGATAGGTTTGGCGAAGTATGCTCCCTCAGATGTGACAAGAAGTGCACCGTCCCCAGCCATGGAGATAATGACGTTTTGAGCACCTTTAGCTAGTAACTCACGAGCATATTTCTCGATTTCGTCTAAGCTTTCCAGTTTCACTCCAAAGATAGCTCCAAGCTCGTGATTGTTTGGTTTGACCAAAAGTGGCTGGTAGTCCAAACTATCAATCAAGGTCTGTCCTTCAAAATCACAAACCACTTGCGCACCAGTCTGGCGTGTCAAGGCAATCAAATCTTTGTAGATAACATTGCCTAGGTTCTTAGCACTCGAACCCGCAAACACAACCGTATCATCTGCTGTCAAACTAGACAAAATAGCTTTCAATTCTTCTAGCTGAGCCGGTTCCACATTTGGACCCGTTCCATTGATTTCTGTTTCCTGGTCTGCTTTGATTTTAACATTGATGCGAGTATCCTCTGCTACTTGAACAAAACGAGTCTCGATTTCTTCCTCTGCCAGAGTATCTGTGATAAATTTACCAGTAAAGCCTCCGATAAATCCAGTCGCTGTATTTGGAATACCCAAGCGTTTCAAAACTCGACTGACATTGATTCCTTTCCCTCCAGCAAACTTATCATCACTGTCCATACGATTGACACTACCGACTTGAACTTGGTCCAAGCGCACGATATAGTCAATGGATGGATTGAGTGTGACTGTATAAATCATACTTCTATTACCTCCGTTTTCTTCTTAATGGCCTGCAAAATCTCATGCCCTTGACTTGTGATGACAATAGCGCGTTTAAGTGGTGCTACCTTGGCAAAGCAAGTTTGACCAATCTTTGACGAATCCACCAAGACATAAGTCTGTTTGGCATTCTCCAAAATAGCACGCTTCACAGCTCCCTCCTCCATATCAGGAGTCGTATAATAACCATCGTCTACACCATTCATCCCGATAAAGGCACGGTCAAAGTGCAATTGATTGATTTGGTTAAGAGCAACGCCCCCGATACATGCATCTGTTGCCATCTTGACACTTCCTCCAACCATGACAGTCGAAATCTGTTTTTCAACCAACTGAACCGCATGGTGAATGGAGTTGGTCACAACTGTGATATTCTTATTAACCAATTCCTTGATTAAAAAAGCAGTTGTCGTTCCAGCATCAATAAAGATAACATCTTGTTCCTTGATAAGAGAGGCTGCTTTTTGAGCCAGTAGCTTCTTCTCTTGAAGGTTTTTGACAGATTTTTCTTGGATAGTTTCTTCTTCCTGCAAGGAGTGTGGCAATTCTGCTCCTCCATGCACACGGCGAAGCTTGTTTTCCGCCTCCAATTCATCCAAATCTCTTCGTACCGTTGATTCTGATGTTTCTAATAGACTAACCAATTTTTCTAAGGAAACTACATGATGTTGATTTAACTCCTCTAAAATCAGTTGCTTCCGCTCAGTTTTTAACACCAAATCACCTCCTGTTATCGTTTACACTATTCATTCTAGCACATTCTCTACCAAAGTCAAGCATTTTTTATCATTTTCTTTCAAAATCTATCATTTTTCTTATTTCCAAAATTTTTATTGCAAGATAAGTGACTTTATGGTAGACTATTTGAGTAAGTATTGGAAGATTACTCAAGAGGCTTAAGAGGCCGTGTTGGAAACGCGGTAGGCGTGTAACAGCGTGCGTGGGTTCGAATCCCATGTCTTCCGTAGAAAAACCAAAACGATTTCTAGGATACGACATCTGTTGTATCCTTTTTTGTATTCCTTTTTTAAAAACAGTGTTCAGAAGATTTTTACCAACTGCAAAAAGAACTCCTTTTGTAACTCCTTTTTTCGCAAAAGAATGCCAAGGAATACCAAAGACAAAAATAAAAAACGTTGATTTAACAACGTTTTACCAAGGAATGCGAAAGAATGCAAAGGAATAATGGAGCCGGTGGGAGTCGAACCCACGTCCAAACATCTGCCAACATATTTGTCTACAACCATAGGTTATGTATTATTTTAACAGTCCCTCGACACATAACTCAAGCCTAGGAACTGCGAGTCTATTAATCTCTTATCAAACCACTAGACAAGGCTTGATCGTATCTCGCTAATCATAAGACCTGTCATTGAACACGAGCAATCCAAATCAGGTCACGCCTGCTGGTTTTTAGGCAGCTAAAGCGTAAGAAGTGTTATTTTTTGCAGTTATATTTAACTGAGCGTTTACGTCGCCACACGGGTTGCAAAATATGCCTCATAATGCCTGTCGAATCCGTAACGACCCCAGGATGTTAGAACTATTATAACCTATCTTCAAAAAAAATGCAAAATCAAGCCGTTTCTTTAGAAAAGATATGTTTTCAAAGCATCTGACAAGGCTTGATAGCCTGCCACACTTAGATGGAGACCATCTGTTGTATAGTCTTTTTTGAGTTGTCCTTCTGAATCTATCAAACTATCATAAACAGGCACAAAAGCTACCTGCATATAGGCGGAAGCTAGAGTCTCATAGGCTTGATTCCATTCTCTGATCTTTTCATTGGTTCGAATATAAACAGTCTGCTTGTATTTCTCTCCCTCATTGACTGGCAGAATAGAAACAAGCTTTATTTGTGACAGCGGATATTCTCGGGCAATCGATTGAATCACACCTTCAAGATTATCCAAAGCATCATTCATAGGGACATCTTTTCCGATATCATTTGTTCCAATTAAGAGAACAATTTGATCCACAGCATCACCATAAAGATGGGCATCCAAATTCTCTAATAAAAGTCCCGTCTGGTAGCCTCGGATACCACGATTAACAATCGTCTTGGCAACCCCAAACAACTCTTGAAGAGGGTAATATTCCACTATCGAATCACCAATAAAGATGATATCTGGCTCTAGAACAGATACTTGATTCAATTCACGATACTTGATTTGAATTTTTTCCTGCTCCTTTAAGAGCCAATTCTCTAATAACTGTACTGCCACCCTATCCCTCTTTCTCTAACCAATTCTCTAGAACTTGATAAACGCCCGCCTGGCTGTTAGCTGGTGCTAGGGCAGTCGCAACTGCCTTGACCTCATCAGCTGCATTTTCCATAGCATAGGCAATTCCAGCCATCTCCAACATCTCAACATCATTTTCGCTATCACCAAAAGCCATAATTTGTTCTGATGTCAAATCCCAGCGCTTGAGTAATTCTTCCAATCCCCAAGCCTTGTGAACCCCAGCCTGCAGGATATCGATACAGCCATAACCGCTAGAAACAGCCCTTACACGACCATCAAAGAGGTCATTGATTTCCTGCAAAACTGAACTAGAACGTTCTTCACCAACGACCATGCTCATCTTTAGAACTCCTCCAAAGAGGTCTGAGTTTAGCTCATCCACAAAATTTGTCCTTTGGTAAAGTTTTTCAATCATCTCTGGAGTCATAAATTTTTCCAGGTCTGTAAAAACCGTCCCTTCCTTGACAAAACTCCCATTCATACTGGTAACGACGAACTGATCTCGACACTCCCTCCCTTTAAAATGAAGGAGAGCCTTGTCAACCATAGCATCATCCCAAGTCTGGGCCTGAAGTAGCGTATCATACTCAAATATACGAGCGCCGTTAGCAACAACCAAGATCACTCGACTCGCCAAGTGTTCTAATAATTGCCTCATTCGATGGACCTCATTTCCCGTCGCAATGACAAAACGGATACCTCGTTCATCTAATTGGTCTAAAATCTTTTCTAAACGTGGCAAATCCAGTTGCCCTCTTGGATCCAGCAAAGTTCCATCCATGTCTGTTGCAATTAATTTAATCGTCATCATATCTCCTTTAGAGTGAGCGTCTACCACTTCAACCCTACATGTTCATTCATTTCTTTATAGGCCGTGTCAATTCGTTCCTTGGTCGCCTCGTCCAACTTGTCACGGTGACTGCCTCCCTCGATGAAATCCTCTAGGATATAGGTCTGATAGAGGAAGAGCGGATAGCCTTCTGGAGAGTAAGTCCCTTTGGGTGTTCGATTGACCCAAGTAGGATGCGCTTTGGCCGTTTCAACCCTAGTCTTGCCATCTTTTTTCTTAATGGTCACATCCATGAGAACACCGCGCTCCGTCCACTTGGCATTTTCCTCGTCTTGCATGGTTTCAATGCGTTGATTTGAGAGGAAATTTCCCATGGAGTAGATGATCAGTTTTTTGTCACCATCTTTTTCAACTGTTTCAGCAGGTTCAACGACGTGAGGATGCCCTCCAAAGATAATATCTGCTCCCCAGTCAATCATCTTATGGTACAGTGTTTTCTGTTCTTCCGTTGGTTCTAGCTGGTACTCAATTCCCATCTGAGGCATAACAACGGTAATGTCCGCTTCCTTCTCTGCACGTTCAATTTCCGCCTTCATCTTATCTTCATTCAGATCAGAAAGATAGCGATTATAGTCCTCTTGGGAAATGGATTGTTCAATACCATTAAAGCCATAGGAATAGGCCAAGAGAGCTACCTTGATACCATTGACCTCCTTGATAACAAGAGGAGACTTGTCCCGTGGTTCCTTAGTGTAAACTCCGATGGGTGTCATTCCAGCTTTTTCAATAGCCTGAGCCGTTGAAACCACTCCCTCTATCTGAGAATCCAAGATGTGATTGTGAGCCAAGTCTAGAACTTGGTAGCCTGCATCTTTGATAGCATCCATGACTTCCCCTGGTGCATTAAAGAGAGGATAACCTGCCAAGTAGTGGTCCTTGTTCACCGTTCCTTCAAAGTCGCCAATCACCAAATCCGCTTGTTTGAGCCAGGGTTTTACATACTCAAAATTTTCATGGAAATCATAGGTTTCATCTTCTTTAAGAGCTGTTCGGTAGATAGGGATATGATAAAGAAGGTCACCATTTGCCATGATACGCGCCGTCGTTTCGTCAGACTGATTTTCTTTGGACTGGCTAGACGCCATAGTCTGACTGCTAGGGCTTGTTCCCTTGCTGCCTTGTACTGTTCGAACCAGCAAGTTCAATCCCATGGACAAGGCAACTGCAAGCAGTAACACAATAATAAACTGGGCATTGGTCCAAGATTTGTAATTCCGAAAAAAATCAACACAAGTCTTCCACACCCCATAAAGAAAATCATGAGACCGTCTATCTTGTCGCTTTTCCATCTTTATCCCCCCTTGCTTTTTGATGCAAGTCTTTTCTTTTATTATACCACAGACAAAGGGGGAATATCGTTTATCATATTATTTTTTAGAAACTTCTGCGACTTTCTTTCTCGCCTATTTTGTGTTATCATGTAGAGGTAATGAAAGGAGAGAAAATGTCTGCTATAGAACGTATTACAAAAGCTGCTCACTTAATTGATATGAAAGATATTATCCGTGAGGGGAACCCAACTCTACGTGCAGTTGCTGAGGAGGTCACTTTCCCGCTGTCTGACCAGGAAATCATCCTTGGTGAAAAGATGATGCAATTCCTCAAACATTCTCAGGATCCTGTTATGGCTGAGAAAATGGGACTCCGTGGTGGTGTTGGCCTTGCTGCTCCCCAGCTGGATATCTCAAAACGTATTATTGCTGTTTTAGTGCCAAATATTGTGGAAGAAGGTGAGACTCCACAGGAAGCCTACGATTTGCAAACGATTATGTACAACCCAAAAATCGTATCACACTCTGTTCAGGACGCTGCTCTTGGCGAAGGAGAAGGTTGCCTATCTGTTGACCGTAACGTGCCAGGCTATGTTGTCCGCCATGCCCGTGTCACTGTTGATTACTTTGACAAGGACGGCGAAAAACACCGTATCAAACTCAAAGGCTACAACTCTATCGTTGTCCAACATGAAATTGATCATCTAAACGGAATCATGTTTTACGATCGTATCAATGAAAAAGATCCATTTGCCGTTAAAGAAGGACTCCTCATCCTTGAATAAAGAAAATCCCGTTGCAAAACGGGGTTTTGTGTTATAATAGAGGCATGAAAACAAATGATATTGTCTATGGCGTCCATGCCGTTACAGAAGCCCTCCTTGCAAACACAGGGAATAAACTCTACCTCCAAGATGATCTCAGAGGTAAGAATGTTGAGAAGGTCAAGGAACTGGCGGCTGAGAAAAAGGTCTCCATCTCTTGGACTTCAAAAAAATCCCTCTCTGAAATGACCGAAGGCGCTGTCCACCAAGGTTTTGTTCTACGAGTGTCCGAATTTGCCTATAGCGAGCTAGATCATATTCTTGCCAAAACACGCCAAGAAGAAAATCCTTTGCTATTGATTCTGGACGGGTTAACTGATCCCCATAATCTAGGTTCTATCTTGCGAACAGCCGATGCGACCAATGTTTCAGGTGTCATCATTCCCAAGCACCGTGCTGTCGGTGTAACTCCTGTCGTTGCCAAAACGGCCACAGGTGCTATTGAACATGTACCGATTGCCCGAGTGACCAACCTCAGTCAAACCCTAGACAAACTCAAGGATGAAGGCTTCTGGACCTTTGGAACGGATATGAACGGTACTCCTTGCCACAAGTGGAATACAAAAGGGAAAATTGCCCTCATCATCGGAAATGAAGGAAAAGGCATCTCTAGCAACATCAAAAAACAGGTTGATGAAATGATTACCATTCCGATGAATGGACATGTTCAAAGTCTCAATGCCAGTGTTGCTGCAGCTATTCTCATGTACGAAGTTTTCCGAAACCGACTATAAAAAAGTTTCCAATCAATTGATTGGAAACTTTTTTGCTTAACTATGTTCTGTGATAAATTTATAGGCTTCTTGACCAGCGATAGCCCCATCTCCAACTGCTGTTGTCACTTGACGAAGGTCTTTCTGGCGAACATCCCCAACCGCAAAGATACCATCAACTGTAGTCTTCATGTGATTGTCTGTCACAATCCAGCCTGCCTGATCTTGAATATTCAATTCTTTAACAAAATCGCTAACAGGATCCAAACCAACATAGATAAAGACACCACCGAAAGCTTGTTCTGTTACTTGACCCGTCTTTACATTTTCAAATACGACAGATTCTACTCGGTTTTCACCTTTGATTTCCTTGACAACAGAATCCCAGATAAAGTTGACTTTCTCATTTGCAAAGGCACGGTCTTGCAAAACCTTTTGGGCACGAAGTTCATCCCGACGGTGAACAATAGTAACAGTCTTGGCAAAGCGAGTCAAGAAAAGAGCCTCTTCTACCGCTGAATCTCCGCCACCAACTACGAGTAAGTCTTGGTCACGGAAGAAAGCTCCATCACAGACTGCACAGTAAGAAACACCACGACTGTTCAGTTCTTCTTCTCCGGGAACACCTAAAAGACGGTGTTTTGAGCCAGTTGCCACGATGACTGTACGGGTTTCGTAAACTTGATTATCAGTGATGACCTTCTTATAGTCACCCTGGTCTTCAATATTTTCAACATAGCCATAAAGATGCTCCACTCCAAGGTTTTCAAGTGGTTCAAACATCCTTTCAGCCAATTCAGGTCCACTAATGTTGGCATAACCTGGATAGTTTTCAATGTCAGACGTGTTATTCATTTGCCCGCCTGGCAGACCACCTTCAATCAAAGCCACTTTCAGATTGCTGCGAGCGGCATATAAGGCAGCTGTCATTCCCGCAGGTCCAGCACCAATAATAATCGTATCGTACATTTCGATTCCTTCTTTCTTGTTGTAACTATCTTTACTCTAACTGTTTAAAGTTTATTTAGCAAGCATTATGCTCTGAAAACTAAAATGAGACTCATGACGGCAAAGGATAATACTGGGATCACCAAAACCCCAATCATAATCATATCATAGAGATGGGCTTGACGGGCCTTGGCTGTCTTGTCCACGCCAGACATAGCTCGCAATCCAATCCAAATCCCTAAAAAAATCACGACGAGAATGGTCGTTAAGATCAAACTCTCGAAATATAAAGAAAACAGTTGCAGCAGCATGATCTCTCTCGTTTCTATCTTTTTTAAAGAGTAAACTCAGCTAGTCCAACTAACTGAGTTTTCCTTTTACTATTATATCAAATATAAGTCCGTTTGTAACTAGCGAAGAATTCTTTTGTCCGTTCTTCTTTCGGATGATTGATGATTTCATCCGGTGTACCTGACTCGATGATTTTCCCCTTATCTAGGAACAAAATCTTATCTGCCACTTGGGCTACAAAAGACATATCGTGACTAACCAAGATCATGGTCTGACCTGACTTGGCAGCGTCTGCAATAGACTTTTCTACTTCACCGACCAACTCTGGGTCAAGGGCTGAAGTGGGCTCGTCCAAGAGCAAGACATCTGGTTTCATAGCAAGCGCACGCGCAAGGGCAACCCGTTGCTTCTGTCCACCTGATAAGTGGCGAGGGTAATGGTTTTCACGGTCAGAAAGACCAACCTTGGCCAACTCTTCCTTAGCGATTTTTGTTGCTTCCTCGTCCGATAATTTTTTAACAACAACCAAACCTTCCTTAACATTGTCAAGAGCTGTTCGGCGTTCAAACAAATTAAACTGTTGGAAAACCATGGATAACTTGCGACGAAGGGTTAGGATTTCTTCTTGGCTAATCTGAGAAAAATCAACTTTAAAATTGTCAATCTGAATCGTTCCACTATCTGGAGTTTCAAGGTAGTTCAAACTACGAAGAAAGGTTGATTTCCCAGCTCCAGATGAGCCAATCAAGGCTACGACTTCCCCTTTTTGGATATCCAAGTCCAGATGATCCAAGACAGTCTGGCCTGAAAAGGATTTACTTAAATTCGAAATCTTAATCATTAACGAAGGTCCCCTTTCACATCTGTTTGCACTGTATCGGGTGCAGAAATAGCCATTTTCTTCTCGATAAAGCGACCTAGGCTCTCAATTCCGATATTGACTACCCAATAAACAAGGGCTACGGAGATAAAGCGCTCAAAGTAACGATAATCTGCTCCACCCAAAATCTGAGCTTGAGCAAAAACTTCGACAACACCCGCACTAAAGGCTAGAGAAGTTCCCTTGGTCAAACCGATAAGGGAATTAATCAAGGTTGGAGTCGCCACAACGGCCGCATTTGGAATAATCACGCGACGGTAAACTTGAGCTCGCGTCATACCCAAACTGCGTGCCGCCTCAATTTCACCTGGATTAACAGAAAGGATGGCCGCACGAATCGTTTCACTTGCATAAGCCGCCTCATTAAAAGCAAAGGCTACAATCGCAAAAAGCGCTGCTGGAATCGCATTGATATTGAAACCAGTTCCCCATTGTTGATTGAGTGCTTTCAGAGCAAGTGGAATCCCGTAGTAGGTCAACATGAGCTGAACCAAAATCGGTGTCCCTTTTAAAAAGCTAACGAAAAAGGCCTGCAAGGGATATAGAATCTTAACACGATTGATCTTAACAATGGCGAAAACCAAGGCCAGCACCAAGCCAAAAATCGCACCTCCAAGCGTCAACATCAAGGTTGTAGGCAGTTGTTGGACAATCCTTGGAATTCCATCAAAAACCGAACGCAAGCTAAAGAGCTTACCATCCGGAATGAGCTGCATCAAACTTTGGTACCAATCTGATGCTAAAAATGTTGTAACAGTCATAAAAACATCCCCTCCTGATAATGATTCATTCTATCATACTTCTGCTCGCAAGCAAATTATTTGCTACGGGCTGCTCAGACTTTGTCTATCTTCTAGTTTATCACACTTTAAAACAGGGAGGCTATATATTTTACCTATCAAGGAGATAAATAAAAACTATCTCAAACCTAAGTTCTCATAGGGTTTTCTATAGCCGATTTGTTTGACAGAACCGTTTTCCACCAGAATTGGACGTTTCAATAACATACCATCACTCGCTAGAAGCTTGGCTGCTTCTTGTGTTGACAAGCTTCCCACCTTATCTTTTAGGCCCAGTTCGCGGTATTTTATCCCGCTAGTATTGAAAAATTGTTTCACTTCAAAACCGGAGGTTTCCAACCAGTTCAAAATCACGTCTTCACTTGGTGTTTCTTCTACGATGTGGACATCTTGGTATTCCAGTCCAAGTTTATCCAATTCATTTTTTGCTTTCTTACAAGTTGAACATTTTGGATATTCGATAAATTCTAACATCTTCTCTTCTTTCTATTCTTTATTTTCGTGAAAATCAGCCCCTTCATGTTGCAAGAGCCAGGCTTTCTTTTCGACTCCCGATGCATAGCCTGTCAAGCGATTGCCTGACCCCAGCACACGATGACAGGGTACGAGGATGGACCAAGGATTGCGCCCCACTGCTCCGCCAATCGCTTGGGCAGAAGCCACTTGCAGTTCTTGAGCTATTTGTCCATAAGTTACTGTTTGACCATAAGGAATGCTCTGCAAGTAAGCCCAGACTCGCTTTTCAAAATCTGTTCCAATGGGAGCCAGAGGCAAGGAAGACAAATCTTGAGCACATCCATCAAAGTAAGTATCTAAATAGGAAATAACCTGGTCTAGGACAGGATGTTTCTTAACTACTTCTATACTATCTCCAGCGATTCCCCTCTCAAAATGAGTTTGGTCCTGTACCCAAATTCCATACAGATATTGCTTGTCAGCAACTAAGGATAAGGTTCCAATTGGCGACGGGTAGAGCATTTTTGCGCACTTTTTCTGCTTCATTTTTTTAATTTCTGATAGGCCAAACGTTCTCCATCAACTGGAATCTTACCAACCTGTTGGAAGCCTAGCTTTTCAAAGATATGCTGCATGGCCTTGTTTTGTGCATGCGTATCTGAACGAAAATCCAGGTAATCAAATCCTTCAATCAAGCCTTCTAGGAAAGTCTGAGCAACCCCTTGTCCTTGGACATCTGCTGCCACAGCGATACGGTGAAAGATCAGATATTCTGACTCTCCCCTCTGCCAACTTCCTTCATAAATCGCTTCATAGGCTTCCTCAGGACTCTTGGTCACAGCAGCATAGGCTAGTAATTCTCCTTCTTCCAAGGCTACATAGGCTTGACCAGAGATAATATCATCAATAATGATGTCAGCATTTGGATAGCCATTTTGCCACTGGTCACTGCCAGACTCGGCTAAACACTTTTTGGCATCCTCCATCACCTGCATGATTGCATCTACTTCGTTTGGAAAAGCTAAGCGAATCTCCATCTTTTCCCCTCATTTCTAACTAGTTTCTCTCATCATAGCATAATTTAGGGCTTTCTACAAGCAGTTGAAACTTGACTTTTGTTTTTTATTATTTTATAATCTAGTTATTGAAACTAGATAAAAAGGAGTTGGAAATGAATTCTAACTTTTCCTACCCAAAATGGGAAGACATTCCAAACATTGACCTCTATCTGGATCAGGTTTTACTTTATGTCAATCAAGTCTGTGCCCCTATCTCTCCAGATAAAGACAAGGGGTTAACAGCATCCATGGTCAATAACTATGTCAAACATGGTTACTTGACAAAGCCTGACAAGAAGAAATACCAACGCAAACAGATTGCCCGTTTGATTGCTATCACTACTCTCAAATCTGTCTTTTCGATTCAAGAAATCGCTCAGACACTTAATACTCTACAAACTCAAGCGAGTTCAGACCAGCTCTACGATGCTTTTGTGGACTACATGAACCAAGGAATCGATCCAGAAAATCCTATTATCCAAACTAGCTGTCAAACGGTTAAACTCTATCATCAAACTCTAGACTTAATCCTTAACAAAGAAGAGGAGGTATCCCAATGAATACTAGCCTAAAACTCAGTAAAAAGCTCAGTTTTGGAGAAGAAATTGCCAACAGCGTGACCCATGCTGTCGGTGCCGTCATCATGCTCATCTTACTCCCTATTTCATCCACCTATAGTTATGAAGCACATGGATTTTTATCGTCTTTTGGCGTTTCTATCTTTGTTATCAGTCTATTTCTCATGTTCCTCTCGTCAACCATTTACCACTCTATGGCCTATGGTTCGACTCACAAATACGTCTTGCGAATCATTGACCATTCTATGATTTACGTGGCTATCGCAGGCTCTTATACGCCTGTCGTCTTGACCTTGATGAATAACTGGTTTGGCTATCTGATCATTGCCATTCAGTGGGGAACAACCATCTTTGGCATCCTCTATAAAATCTTTGCTAAAAAGGTCAATGAGAAATTCAGCCTTGCCCTTTACCTGATTATGGGCTGGTTGGTTCTAGCTATCATTCCTGCCATTATCAGTCAAACAACTCCAATTTTCTGGAGTCTCATGGTAACTGGCGGACTCTGTTATACAGTTGGAGCTGGATTTTACGCTAAGAAAAAACCTTATTTCCACATGATTTGGCATCTCTTTATCCTAGCGGCATCTGCACTCCAATATATCGCGATTGTTTATTACATGTAAAAAAGTTGAGAATCTTTTCTCAACTTTTTTCTTTACACATATTGATAAAATACTGGTGCAAGCGAGCATCATCTGTCAATTCTGGATGGAAAGAGGTTACCAGCATATTCTGTTCTTGAGCTGCAACGATTTGATCATCAACTGTTGCTAGAATTTCTACACCCTCTCCAACACTGCTGATAATCGGTCCACGGATAAAGGTCATGGGAATCTGACCAACTCCCTTACATTCTGCCTCCGTATAGAAACTTCCTAGTTGGCGTCCATAAGCATTACGCTCTACTACTATATCCATAGTCGCTAGATGACTTTCTTCCTGAGAAGTGATTTCCTTAGCTAGCAAAATCAACCCTGCACAGGTCCCAAAAACGGGTAATCCAGACAGAATGGCTTCTCGGACGGGAATCAACATGTTCTGGTCACGCAAGAGCTTGCCCATGGTTGTAGACTCACCACCAGGTAATATCAAACCGGACAAGTCACTCTGATGTTGTTGAAAATCATCTAAATTTCTGATTTCGACACTAACAACACCTAACTTTTCTAGCACTTTTGCATGTTCTGCAAAGGCACCTTGCAAGGCTAATATTCCAATTTTCATCTATTTTCCTCGCTCTGCCATAAGAATTTGGATTTCATTCTCATTGATACCAACCATAGCTTCTCCTAGGTCTTCAGAGATTTGAGCCAGAATTTGAGGATTTTGGTAATTGGTTACCGCTTTGACAATAGCACTTGCCCGTTTAACGGGATCACCTGACTTGAAAATACCTGAACCTACAAATACACCCTCTGCACCCAATTGCATCATCAGCGCAGCATCTGCTGGTGTTGCCACACCTCCAGCCGCAAAGTTTACAACTGGCAATTTTCCATGTTCATGGACGTATTGAACCAATTCTACAGGGACTTGCAAGTCCTTGGCAGCAACATAAAGCTCATCTTCGCGTAGATTTTGAATACGGCGAATTTCTTGATTCATCATACGCATATGTCGAACAGCTTGAACAATATCTCCTGTCCCCGGCTCTCCTTTGGTACGAATCATGGAGGCTCCTTCAGCGATACGACGCAAGGCTTCACCCAAGTCCTTAGCCCCACAGACAAAAGGAACTTGGAATTCTTTCTTGTCCACATGGAAACGGTCGTCAGCTGGAGACAGCACTTCACTCTCATCGATATAGTCAATCTCAATAGCCTCTAAAATCTGAGCTTCTACAAAATGCCCGATTCTGACCTTGGCCATCACTGGAATACTGACCGCTTCTTGGATTTCCTTAATCATCTTTGGATCACTCATACGAGAAACTCCACCAGCTGCACGAATATCAGCTGGAATCCGTTCCAAGGCCATAACAGCTGCCGCACCAGCAGCCTCTGCGATACGAGCCTGTTCAGGGTTCTGAACGTCCATGATAACCCCACCTTTGAGCATCTGTGCCAAGTTTTTATTTAGTTCATAACGATTTTCAGTCATTTCTTTTTCCTCATCATTTGTATTGGTAGCTACCATTTCATTTTAAGCCAGATTAGAATGAAGTACAAGATAGAAAAACAACAACTGTCTGGGTACAGAAGCATAAAAAACTATCTGACCTTAACTTAAGGCCAGATAGCTCAGCTATTGTTATTTTTCAGCTGTAAGTGCAGCCATTGTAATGTAGTTGTATGGTTTGTTAAAGTGTGGCAAGAAGAATAGGTCTGTCAATGCCAACTTGTCAATTGTCACATGCTCTTGGATAGCAAGTGAGAACATATGGATTCCCATACCGATTGATGAGTCATGAGATACCATTTGCGCACCAAGGATTTCACGGCTGTCTTTGTCAAAGACAATCTTGATGGCAACTTCGTGGTTGTCATGTTTGATAAATTCTGGTTTTTGAAGATCGTTAAAGCCTGTTTCAGTTGCGTTGTAACCAGCAGCTTTAGCTTTTTCAAGAGTCAAACCAGTCGAAACCATGTGAAGACCGTAGATAGAGATACCGTTTGATCCTTGAACTCCGATTCCTTCCAATTCATGTCCACAAGCGTTATAAGCACCAACGATACCAGTACGTACAGCGTTAGAAGCAAGTGCGATGTAACTAGTGTCTTTACGAGCATTGTCATAAACAGTTGCACAGTCACCAACAGCGTATACACCTGGGATAGATGTTTCTTGTTTCTTATCTACAAGGAAGGCACCGTTACGGAAGAGTTCAATCTTACCATCAGCAAGAGCTGTGTTTGGACGGAAACCAACAGCAAGAACCACCATATCCACATCAAATGTTTCTTTGTCTGTTACCAAGCGTTCAACTTTTCCATCACCTTGGATGGCTTTAACTGTTTGACCAAGAGCCAAGCGGATGTTGTGGTCTTCCAAGTTCTTCGCCATCATTTGTGTGAAATCTTTATCATAGTAACCGTTCAAGACAGTGTCTACGATATCTACAAGCACTACTTCTTTTCCAAGACGCTCGAAAGCTTCGGCAAGTTCTACACCGATGTAACCACCACCAACAACGGCAATGCGCTCAAGGTGTTTGCTCTTATCTTCAAGTTTTTCAATAACTTCTTCAGCGTTTTGGTACAATTTAACAAATTGTACATTTTCAAGAGTTGCTTTAAATTCGCGGTTACCCTTAACGATTTCAACACCTTCGATTGGAGGCAAGATTGGAGTTGAGCCAGTTGCAAAGATCAGTTTATCGTAAGATTCTTTGTGTTCTTTGCCTTCCACTTCTGCAGTCACAACTTTATTATCGTAGTCAATTGAAAGTACTGGCGAGTTCATGTAAACTTTAGCACCTTTTGCTTCCAATTTTTCTTTATCAGAGTAGAAGAGACCTTCTGGACCATCAATTTGTTCCCCGATCCAAAGCGCCATTCCACAACCAAGGAATGAAATATTTGAGTTTTGGTCAAATACAACGATTTCATTTTCATGTCCAAAGTTGTCCAACATAGTGTTGATACATGCTGTACCAGCGTGGTTAGCACCAACTACAACGATTTTACTCATAGAAAAATTCCTACCTTTAATTTTTGATTTACCTTTCCAGTATACCATTTACTGTTAGCGTTTACAAGGCATTTGCTCAGAATTCTCTTTTTTTCAGAAAAAATTATTCTTTGCTATATTATTTGTTTCATTTCCTTCCAATTTTTAAGCATATTTCTTGACTTTTGTTAAAATTTATTTGTGAAAACGCTGACTTTATGGTATGCTAGATACATGGAAAGAAAATGTAAGGGGTTAAATTTTCTATTAATCTAACTTATCTTGAATGATTTCCTGTAAGAAGAAAGGAGTTGGTAACTTGCCTCTTCGTTCGCACTCTGAACGGCTAATGGGAACAACTATCACGATTTCATTAGTAGATGAACGGGCTGATTGCCTACTTCAAGGAGCCTTTGATTTGCTCAAGGAACTCGAATACCGCTTTAACGCCAACAGTCAAGAATCCGAACTGATGGAAATCAACTACCAGGCTGGAATCACACCTGTTAAGGTTCATCCTGATCTATTTGAACTGATTGCTCTTGGACTTGAGCATAGCCTAGCTCCATCTAGCCATCTAAACATCAGCATTGGCCCCTTGATTCAAACCTGGCGAATCGGATTTGCAGATGCACGGCTTCCAGACTCTAAAGAAATCGAAGCTGTCTTGCCTCTAGTTGACCCACATTTTATCAAGTTAGATCCGACTAACTCTACTGTTTTTTTAGAGAAGAAAGGAATGAAGCTTGATTTAGGTTGTTTAGCCAAGGGCTATAGTGCAGATAAGGTTGCCCAGTATTTGAAAAAACACGGCGTCACCTCTGCCTTGATCAATCTCGGAGGAAATATCCTCACCATCGGGAATAACCAAGCCAAAGAGGGAAATGCCTGGCAGATTGGTATTCAAGATCCGCGAAATCCTCGTGGCAATCATCTCCTAACCATTCCTGCTTCTAATAAATCCGTTGTCACTTCAGGTATCTATGAACGACACCTGACAGTAGATGGAAAAGACTATCACCATATCTTTGATAGTGAGACAGGATTCCCTGTCGAAACCGATCTTGCTAGCCTAACGATTGTCTCTGATAAATCCATTGATGGTGAGATATGGACAACACGCCTTTTCGGAGAACGAAGCGCTTCTATCCTCTGGCAAGTCGAAAGTATAGATGGGATTGAAGCCATCCTCATCGACAAAGAGGGACGCCTTGCTTGTTCTTCAGGCCTTCAAAATTGTATTATGTAAAAAGAGAAAGGAAATCTCATGCTAAAACTTATTGCCATTGTTGGAACGAACTCTAAACGTTCTACAAACCGCCAATTGCTCCAATACATGCAAAAACACTTTGCTGATAAAGCTGAAATTGAACTCGTTGAAATCAAGGACATCCCTGTTTTCAACAAACCAGCAGATAAACTTCTTCCTGCTGAAATTCTTGAAATTGCAGCCAAAATTGAAGCATCTGATGGTGTGATTATCGGTACTCCCGAGTACGACCACTCTATCCCTGCAGTTTTGATGAGCGCTCTTGCTTGGCTATCTTACGGTATCTACCCACTTTTAAACAAGCCAATCATGATCACTGGTGCTTCCTACGGTACACTTGGTTCCTCTCGTGCCCAATTGCAACTTCGTCAAATCTTGAACGCCCCTGAAATCAAGGCAAATGTTCTTCCAGATGAATTCTTGCTCTCACACTCTCTTCAAGCATTTAACCCAAGTGGCGACTTGGTTGACCTTGACGTCATCAAGAAATTGGATGCCATCTTTGATGACTTCCGTATCTTCGTGAAGATTACTGAAAAATTGCGCAATGCACAAGAATTGCTTCGCAAAGATGCAGAAGAATTTGACTGGGAAAATTTGTAAGATAGGAGACCGAAAGAATGAAATTTGTTGGACTTGTTGGATCAAACTACGATCAATCATATAACCGCAAACTCTTGGAATTTATCCGTCGCAATTTCAAATTCAAATTTGAATTAGAAGTTCTTGAAATCGACGAAGTTCCAATGTTTAACCAAGACGAAAAATGGGACGAAAGTTTCCAATTGCGCTTCTTGTATAACAAAATTACACGTGCTGATGGTGTCATTATCGCCACCCCTGAGCACAACCACACTATCTCAGCTTCTCTCAAATCTGTGCTCGAATGGCTTTCATACGAAGTTCATCCATTTGAAAACAAACCTGTCATGATTGTGGGAGCATCATACTACGACCAAGGAACATCACGTGCCCAAGTTCACCTTCGTAAAATCCTTGACGCTCCAGGTGTTAATGCCTACACGCTTCCAGGTAATGAATTCCTTCTTGGTAAAGCTAAGGAAGCTTTTGATAACAACGGAAACATCACCAACGAAGGAACTGTTAAATTCCTTGAAACTTGCTTAGATAACTTTGTAAAATACGTAGGAGTCGTTTCGAAATTGAAAAAACCAAAACCAATCGAACCAGAAGACTTGGATTGTGGAAAACCAATCGCTACAACCATTACGGAAGTTGATCCTGACGATCCAGAATGGGTAGAAAAAGTTGCTGCAATCACTGGAGCTGTTTCTGGTGATACCTATGTCAAATTGGACCACGGTATCTTGACAGTTAATCAAATTGATATGTTCTTGAAAGCTATGCCATTTGAATTGACATACGCTGACGACAACAACCAATTCCTCTACTACAACAACGCTCACCAAGATCCAGACACCATGTTTGCTAAACGTGTACCACCTCAATCAGGTAGCCGTATGTCGACTGTTCATGGTTCTCTTCCACCAGCACGTATGAAGAACGTAGAGTGGGTTATCGGAACACTTCGCAACGGAAACCAAGAATACGTTCGTACGATCGTTCCAGGTTCTCCTGCAGGTGTCATCAACACCCACAACTACCAAGCAATGTACTATCCTGATGGATCATACGCTGGTATCAATGAAATTGTCTTTAACTTCCAACCATGGCTTGACTGGTACCTAAAAGAAACGGGTCAACGTTTGGTGGGTGGTAGCGGACCATTTGCTCCTGCAGCTGGAGGTCATGGAGACGCTGATGCTACTTCTGGCGCTTCTGATTCAGGTGATGCTGGAGGCCACGGTGGTGACGCTGACGCTACATCTGGCGCAAGTAACTAAGAAACCAAAAAGGAGCCAAATGGCTCCTTTTTTTATTACAACAGAAAAGGGGCTTGTAAATCATCTACAAGCCCCTTTCATTTTATGAGTTAGGATCATCTAAACTACGGCCGTGTAAACCTTTTTCACGTTGTACTTGGCGTAGTTTTTCTGGTGTGACGTCATTTCCTTCCTCGTCCACAATTTTGATTCCTTCAATGTGGTGACGAACAGATCGACGATAGCCTTCGATGTACTCCTCACGAAGTTTAGCTTGTTCCACTTTTTCAGCAGAAGTTAAGCCTTCTGTTTTTTTCTTTTTGGCAAGCTCGTTGATACGAGCGATTTTTTTCGGATCCATTTCTTCTCCTTTGTGATAAGATACAGTCCGTTTGACTGAGTTTATTTAGTATTAATTTGGTTGAAACGTGCAAGTTTAGCTGCTTTCTTGGTTAATTGCGACAAGATAGCCAAGCGATTTTGTCGGACAGTCTGATCTTCAGCCATTACCATGGTATTTTCAAAGAAAGCATCAATAACTGGGCTAAGCGTAAAGAGCTGTTCTAATTGCTGGCTTACAGTCCCTGATAAAACGAGTGATTCTACTGCTTCTGCCAAGGCTTTCTCTTCTTCATTCTCAAAGAGAGCAGGATCAACAGGATCAGTTCCTTCGGCTTTTTCAGCCAAGTTGAAAGCACGTGAGAGGGATTCGACAGACGATTTGAAATCTTCTTTCTTGCTTGCTTCGACAAGAGCACTTGCTGCTTCCAGCATATCCGCCACAACAAAGTTTGAACTTGCAAGAACTGCTTCCTTGATATCTTTTGGAGTAGAACCCATCATCTTTTCAACACGAGCCTTGATAAAGTCCATAACCTCTGCTTTATTTTCATAAGTCAAGCTGTCGAATTTCAAAGCATAAAGGCTATCAATCAGCTCATCCATAGCAATATGCCAACCAAAGGCATCCAAGATACGAACTACACCTTGCGTCGCACGACGAAGGGCATAAGGGTCGTTAGAACCTGATGGAATCAAGCCTACTGAGAAGAAACTCAAAATTGTATCCAATTTGTCTGCAATGGCTAGAATGGCTCCAACCTTGCTCTCTGGAAGTTCGCCTTCAGCAGCTGTCGGCATGTAGTGTTCACGAATAGCAGCTGCCACCGCTGGAGTTTCACCAGCAAGAAGGGCATATTTTTCACCCATAATACCTTGGAGCTCATCAAACTCACCAACCATACCCGTCAACAAGTCAAACTTGTAAATAGCTGCTGCACGCGCTAGGTCAACCGTTTCATCCACTGACAAACCAGCCTTTTCTGCCAAGAGAATGGCAATCTGCCCCGTACGAATCATGTGTTCACGAAGGGAACCAATCTTCTCATGGAAAGTCACATTGTTCAATTTTTCAACAAGATCTGAAATGACCAATTTTTGGTCTTCACGCCAGAAGAATTCTCCGTCTTCCAAACGAGCAACTAATACTTTTTCATTTCCCTTGATGACATTTTCCAAATGCTCTGCATTTCCGTTACGGACTGAAATGAAGTTTGGCAAGAGCTTGCCATCTTGATCACGAACAACGAAGTAACGTTGGTGTTCTTTCATCGAAGTCACCAAAACTTCTTCTGGAACCTCGAGGTATTTAGCATCAAAACTTCCCATAAAGGCAGTTGGGTATTCAACCAAGTTCAAGACTTCGTTCAGTAAGTCAGCATCAATTTCGATGCGTACGCCATGTTCAGCTTCGATTGCTTTGATTTGGTCAACAATCATTTGCTCACGTTCACGTGGATCCGCGATTACAAACTGCTTACGAAGATCTTCTTCGTAGCTCAATGCTGACTGAATCTTGGTTTCTTGTCCCAGGAAACGATGACCACGGCTCACACGACCGCCCTTGATATCAAGGAAATCCAAATTAAACTCTTGCTCGTCCAAGAGAACTGTCAAAGTGTGTACAGGGCGGATATATTCAAAGGTATTGTTAGCCCAGTGCATGCTGACAGGGAATGTCAGTGACTTCAAGACATCTACAACATCTGGAACAATGGCTTCAACTGGTTGGCCAACTTCTTCCTTGGTAACATAGACATATTCTTCACCTTTGATTTCACGGAATTCGATATCTTCAACCGTCAAACCTTTCCCACGGACAAATCCTTGAGCTGCTTTGGTGAAGTTTCCATCACTATCCAAGGCGATTTTCTTTGCTGGACCCTTGAAATCTTCTGTCAAATCAGACTGTTTGTCTGCAAGACCAGTGACACGAACAGCCAAACGGCGTGGTGTTGAGAAGGTTTGAATGGCTTCAAAGGAAAGACGATTTTCTTTGAGGAAGGCTGCCATTTTTTCACCTAGTTGTTTTTCACTAGGAGTTACTACGTAGGCTGGTAACTCTTCAAGACCGAGTTCTACTAATAAGTTTTTTGTCATGTTTTTTCCTTTACATTTTCTTCAATCTTTTTTGATATGCACCTTAGGTACTGGGGACGTCGCTAACTAACTTTTGTGAGTCTGTGAGGAAATCTTATACCAAATAAACTAAGATTTCCAACAGTCTCATCAAAGTGGATTTAGCTGACTGATTTTTGAACCCAAGGTTTCAAAAATCCCCACATAACAGTACGGCGGTGCATATCCCTCTAGCAAGTCTTCGACTTGCCTTTAACGATTTTAGAGCACAGTATTACTTACTATTCTGCGTCTTCTGCTAAGAGTTTAGCTCGTGTTGCTTCATCCAAAAGTGGGTAACCTAGGCGTTTGCGTTCTGCGACAAAGGTTTTAGCTACGATACGGGCCAGATTACGGATACGGGCGATATAGCCAGCGCGCTCCGTTACGGAAACAGCACCACGCGCGTCAAGCAGGTTAAAGGTGTGTGAACATTTGAGAACATAGTCATAAGCAGGGTGAACCAAGCCTTCTTCTAGTGCACGACCAGCTTCTTTTTCAAACTTATCAAAGTTTTCAAGCAACATTTCTTGGTCCGAAATTTCAAATGAATATTTTGAATGCTCGTACTCAGGCTGGATAAAGATTTCTCCGTATTTTACACCATCAGCCCACTCGATATCATAGACAGAGTCAACTTCTTGGATGTAAGAAGCCAAACGTTCCAAACCATAGGTAACTTCTGCAGTTACAGGGCCAGTTGCCAATCCACCGACTTGTTGGAAATAAGTGAACTGAGTAATTTCCATCCCATCAAGCCAAACTTCCCATCCAAGACCAGCTGAACCAGTTGATGGGTTTTCCCAGTTGTCCTCAACGAAACGAATATCGTGTTCCAAAGGATTGATTCCCAATTTTTCCAAAGACTCAAGGTAAAGTTCTTGGATATTTGATGGAGATGGCTTCATGACTACTTGGAATTGGTGGTGTTGGTAGAGACGGTTAGGGTTTTCCCCATAACGACCGTCAGCGGGACGACGTGATGGCTCCACATAAGCCGCATTCCATGGCTCAGGCCCGATAGCACGAAGGAAAGTGTAAGGACTCATTGTCCCCGCACCTTTTTCATTATCATAAGCCTGCATAAGCATACAACCTTGGTCATTCCAAAATTGTTGCAAAGTAAGGATGATCTCCTGGAAAGTCAATTTTTTAGACATTATTTACTCCTTTTTTTATAAATTACTTGCGACACGAGTCTGCCTAGTCAATCATACTAGACAAGAATGAATTACTAATTTCAAAGAAACTGTTGAAATTTTTTTACGCTAATTAATAAAAATTTCTTTAATTATAACTATGTACGAAAAGAAAAATCAAATATTTGCGGATAATCCATAATTATATCATCAGTATCTCCACAAAATTTAGTAAAAACTTCAACAAATCTTTCGAACGAGTCTTGTGAAAACAATTCTTCAAATTTTACTTGTGTTGGTAGAGTGCTTTGATAATTTTTACTACTAAAACCATTAACAAAATTTTTCAAGTCCATATATCTAATATAACTATCTTTATCTATTATTTTTCTTCTCACATAATCATCAAATCTTGAATCTATTCTGGAAGATTTTCTAATTGTGATATTTTCACCATCACTCGTATGATCGATTCTAAATTTTTTTTCTAAATTATTCTCTAAATAAACTAGTGTTTTTTCTTTTAATTTTTGTACTCCTTTATGGTAAATTAACACCACATTTTCAATAGAGTAATAATCTAGTTTAAATAAATTTTCATGTTCAAAACTATCATCAAAATCTCCATCCACAATACCTATCACTCCACTTGTAGCTCTTTTAACTAACTTACGGACCTCAATACAATCTAGCTTTTCCATGCTAACCATCGAACTTGGAGACACATAATATCTATAGAATTCTGGATCTTCAGCATAAATAACAATAGAATTTGTACTTAACTCATTCTCTATTTCCGGATCAATAATCGTTTCTAAGCTAATATCTAAATTTGAATCTTTTCTCATTATAGTTCAACCCTATTAAACCCTATTTCTTTACAAGCCTTAAATATATACGGTGCATGAGTAGCAATTATCAAAGTTTTATTAGCCTGTTTTAATATATTGCTAATATCAAGCATTAATTTGCTTTGATTTTTTATTGAAAGTGATATTTCGGGTTCATCGATCAAAATTATTTGCTCATCACTGAAAATACAATTTGCTAGTAGGGTAATTAAGCGTTGCTCACCAGATGATAAAAAACTCAACTCGATTTCATCCCCATTTTTCATTGCTACTAAACTAGAATAATTTTCCATATTTACTTCTAGTCTAATGTTACAGTATCTAGCCAAAAAGTCATTAAGTAACGCTAACCTTTAAATATAATATGTGATATCCTTGATATATTCTGTAGCATCAGGTACATAAGAACACTTTAATTTATAATTAGCACAATTTTCTTTAGCAATTAGAAGTTCTTGTGTCATAAGAGATTCTGCAGATTTAAACTCACTTAACTCAGGAGAAATATATTTGGAATTTTTATTTTGAAATAGAGGCTCATAAAAAAAGGCTCTATTTAAAGATTCGCTTATTTCACTTCTAAAACTATTTTTAAATTTATAATTATCAAAATTCCAACTGATATACTCTAAGATATCTTTAGATAGATTAATCAATTCCATATCAAATTCAAAATCAGTATCTATATTTTTAACAGACCTTTCAATTTCACGGAACAAACGCGTTATACCATCTATTAACATGCCAATTTCGTTATATAAGTTTCTTCTACTTTCTCTTACTAAAATCCTTTCTATTCTCCTCTTATATCCAACAAATCTTGTAATTGGAAAAAAAGGTACAAATCTATTTTGGTTAATAATTTCAGAGAATACTATACCCAAATCTTTAAATGCATCAAAATGGTCAATAATAAAATTATCATATAAGTTCTCATCTAATTTATTTTCTCTACTCTCAGCATCGAATATGGTCAATATTGACTCATTATTAATTTTTATATATTCCAAATTATTTTTTTCAAATAATTCTAAAACACTAGAACCTATTTTTTTTAAACTTGCAATTGAACTTAATGTTTTTAATATTCTAGTTTTTCCAACACCATTATCACCATAAAGAACTGAAAATCCTTCAGTAGAAAGATTAATTTCCTTTGGATTATCTAAAAATTTATAAGTTATATCCATTCTATATCTCCGTAAATTCAAAAAGAACCGAATTTCAACACCCAAGCCTTGCGACTAGGGGCGTCAGAAACGCGGTTCCACCCTAATTTATTACTTCATTGTTTTTAAAAATACAACAGAAAGCGCCAGTTCCTTACCTTGTCCTACTTGGCTCCCACTATCCCAAGCTCGCTTGAAGAACGCCATAAGACTTTCTTTCTTGTTGATTATTATATCAGAAAGAGAGAAAATTTACAATTCTTTTTCTTACTTTCTAAAAATCCATCTCATCCACACGAGGTGCGCCAGAAATCACTGAGATAGTCTTTAGGACCTCTCGCTCTTCTTTACTGAGTTCAATCCCAAAACAGTCAAGATTGCTCTGGATGCGAGAGGCTGTCACTGACTTAGGTAGAGGTAAAAAGCCTTCTGCTAAACTCCAAGCCAAGGCAATTTGAGCCACTGATTTCCCATGCTTATCAGCAATTTCTTGGACTTCTTTCTGTTCAAACAGCTCCCCTTGCCCAAATGGTCCCCAAGCCTCTAAGAGAATTCCTTTCTCTCTACAGTAGTCAACCACTTCCTCTTGATAAACCCCTGGCGCTAAGCGCATCTGATTAACCGCTGGAATGATTCTTGCTGTCTCAAGCAAGGCATCCAAATGCTTGGGAAGGAAATTACTAACGCCGATAGCACGAATCTTGCCTTCTTTGTAAAGATCCTCCATCGCTCTCCAGACTTCAGCATTGCGAGTTTTCCATTCATCATTTTCTCTTAAAGGTTTTGGATTTGGCCAATGGATGAGGTACAAATCTAGATAATCCAAGCCCAGTTTTTCCATTGATTCTTCAAATGATTGGCGAGCGTCATCATAGCTGTGATTGGTATTCCAGAGTTTGGTCGTTACAAAGATTTCTTGTCGTGGAATACCACTATCTCGAATAGCGCGACCAACACTCTCCTCATTTTTATAGATAGCCGCAGTATCGATATGTCGATAACCGGCCTTTAAGGCTTCTAAAACGGCTTGGTAGGCTACCTCTCCATTTTCAGCCTTCCATGTTCCAAATCCTAGAACAGGAATTGAAACTCCATTATTTAGCGTATAAGATTTCATATTTTTTCCTTTCTATGTGAAGAAAATCTAAAGAAACAAAGTCCTGATTATCAGAATACTTGCTCCTTTAGATTTTACCAATTATTGATCACGGTCATAATACATTTCGTGAGCTTTTAGACGTGAATTGAGCAATTCCGGAATAGTCACAAATGTATAACCTTGCTCTTTCAGATATTCTATAATCTTTGGAAGAGCATTAACTGTAGCGCCGTGAATATCATGCATAAGAACAATCGATCCATTACGAACTTGATGCTGAATCTCTGTTAAAATAGCAGATTCATTCTTGCTCTTCCAGTCCAAACTATCTACATTCCACATGATAAAGCTCAAGTCAAGACTGTTACGGATATCATCAGTAATAGCGCCATAAGGCGGACGCATGAGTTTAGAACTCGAACCTAAAACCTTGGTCAAGGCATCTTCCGTATCCGTGATTTGTTTTTTAGCATCTTCAAGAGACAATTTAGAAAGAACGGGATGATCCCAGCTATGGTTTCCCACAACATGTCCTTCCGATTTCATTCGTTTCAGAAGATCTTCATTGCCAGCAATGTTTTTACCAAGTACAAAGAAAGTCGCCTTTACATTGTACTTAGCTAATGTATCCAAAGCTTGCGTAGTTGTAGATGGATTTGGGCCATCATCAAAGGTCAAGGCTACAACTTTTTTATTTTTCTGAGCAAAGTAAGCTTGGTAAAGTTCAGCATCCTTTTCTAATAGATAAGAGGACTCCAACACATCAAAGAAACTGGATACTGGTAAAGCAATTTCCTCAATAGTCTCTCCTGAGTTCGCTGGATAAAGGATGAGTTGGCTATCTTTATAATCAAAGCTCCATGACGCCAGATCTTGGTCTGTGAAGTTTTTTAGAACCTGATCAATTTTTGTCTGGTCAAGTTTCTTATCTTCTAGGGTTGCTTTGATTTGACTCAGCAAGAGTTCCTTAGCCTTGCTTGCATCTTTGAAAAGTTGACTAAGAGTAAAAAGTTTACCATCTTCTGTCAAGTAAACTCTCCCCAAAGAAGTCTTTTCTTTTTCCTCCACTTTTGAAGCAGACAAATCGTAGACTTGCTTACTGATATTACGAGCCACAACTCCCTTTAGGACGGGATCCAACTGCTCCGTATAATAAAAAACCAAATCTTCTTTATCTTCCAGCTTTTCCTTAATATCCTGGTTGATCTTTTCTCTAACAGGCGCAATGACTTCCTCTCCTTGAAGAGGGTAATAGGCAATCACTTCAGCTTGACCTTTTCGGAAATGGTCTTTCTGGCTGCCTGCATTGAATTGTTGATCTTTTTCGCTTTTTAGCGCTTCAATTTTTTGTTCATAGGATTGCTTCTGTAGAATCTTGTAACCAATGGCACCACCTAGGCAGATCATAGCAAGACCTAAGATTCCAACAAGGGAAAGCAATCTACTTCTCTTTTTATCGTGGGAAACACGCTTCTCTCTATTTTTCTTCATACCTCCATCATATCAAATCAGAACTATAATTTCAATGATAAATCGATATTCTTCTATTTTTGAAAGAAATAATAAAAAGCCTAGATGATCTAAGCTTTTCAGGTATTAGAAGCGAATCGCTTCACGTGTTTTTTCATAAGAAGAAACAAAGCGATTTGTGACTCCTGGTTCTGCAACTTCCAAGGCCTGAGAAATCTTCTCAAATGATGCCTTGTAGTCAAATTCTTTTTCAAAAATTTCAAGTGCTTCATTGAAAGCTTGCTGGATACGCTCATCAAATGAACGGTAACGGTTTGAATACTGCAAGAGTTGCTCCGTCAAGGTTGCATATTGAACAATATTGTAGGTTTCTGTTTCAAGAGCCTCCATATCATGGGTCGCAATTTCAAGAATTCGTTTAACTGATTCAATATTAACTTGTGCTTGTTCTAACTCTGCCATCAGATCTTCTGTGTTATGGCTTGCAGTGAAGAAAAGTTTCAAGAAACTTTGAGGAATACCCGGTAAGTTTCTCTTTTCCATGTAGCGTTTGATAGTATGCAAGCGATTCACATAGACATTGGCTTTCTGACGAGCATTGATGTCGTCTTTTTCGATTTGAGCTAGGCGTTCACTAACAGAAACTTGTTCGTCTTCAATGTCTTTTAGATTACTTTGAAGTAAATTAAGCTGCTCCTCTAAAACAGAGTAGGCTTGAGTAGGTTCTGTCTGATCTTCAGTTGCCTCTGTGATCGCTGTATCAAGCCCTGACAATTCAGCTTGGAGACGGCGGACATGGTTCCCATCACTTTCTGGGAGAAGATAGGTTTTATTCAAGCGTTCAAGATCTTGAACCAAAACCTGATTATTTTCTTTCAAGTGATTGAGGTAGGTTGGAAGCGTTGAAAGGAGACTTTCAACGACTTTTTGGGCAGCTATTTCACGCGTGAAGATATCGTAGAGCGCATTAATCTCTTCTTGGATTTGTGTATTTTCATACTCTGCATTATCCAATTCCAACTGGCGGATGTTTTCTTGATTATTTTTCAAGGATTCATGTAAAAGTTGGAAGCGTGACTCGATGTCCGTTTCAGTGAAGTGATAATTAGCATCCAAGAGTTTACGGTAGCCTTCCTCCAAATCTTCCAATTGTTCTGGAAGTTCTGTTGACAAAGTCTTCACGAGAGATGGAACACGATCAACGATATGTGTCAAAGCGAGAATATGATTTTCAGTTGAATCAAGAATTGCTGCAGCTTCAACTGGGTCACCTGAAGAGTTCAAGGTTACAAATTGAGAAAACTCTGACTGGATATTTTCCAATTGTTTCTCAATTTCAGGAAGGGCTTTACCATACTGTTCCGAATTTTCTGCTACGGTATGTTGCAGATTTTCAAATAAGTCCAAAGCATGCAGAACACGTCCGCTATTCTTAGACTCTTGTTTTTCAAGCTCTGAAAGCGCATTGCGAATCGCCGCAATGTCTTCTTCAATTAAATCAATTTGACTTTCGATTTGATCGATTTGGTGAGTCGCTTTGAAAAAGCGAAAAGAATTATTATAGCCTTCAGCCTCAAACAGGTTATTTTCAATATCAGCAAATGAGTTAAGGGATAAATCAACCCATTTTTGATTCCATTCACGGAAGGTTACCTGACTTTGACCAATCAAATGCATGTTTTTAACCGCTTCAACCTCATCATTTACAGGAAGGTTGTAGAGTTCTTCTTTTCTTTCTTCGAGGGCCGTCAATCTACTTACATTACGCTTACGTAGGAAGATTGCCGCTACATAAGCCAGAATCAAAATGACTGCAATCGCAACCATTAGATAAATTAGTTGTCCATTAGACATATCAAACTCCTTTTATACTAGAAACAATCGTATTGATTATATCATATTTTTTAGGTCATGGGAACTATTTCCCACATTTTTTAGACGTCAAGGGTACTGTAAACGGCATTTTCTTCGATAAATTCACGGCGAGGTTCAACTCGGTCACCCATCAACATATCAAAGATTTTATCAGCTTCTGCTGCATCATCTACCGAAACACGCGCCATCAAGCGATGTTCAGGATCCATGGTAGTTTCCCACAATTGGTGGTCGTCCATTTCTCCCAAACCTTTATAACGTTGGATGGTTGGTTTTGAACGCCCTTCACTATGACGTGCTAAGGCTTCTTGGAGTTTAATTTCTTGATCTGCACCAGGTTGAATGTATTCTTTGATCTCACTTCCAACTTTTACTCCGTAGATTGGCGGTTGAGCAATGTAGACATATCCAGCTTCTAGAATTGGTTTCATGTAGCGGTAAATCAAGGTTAACAATAGAGTACGAATGTGGGCTCCATCGACATCGGCATCAGTCATCAAAACGAGTTTTTGGTAACGAGCCTTAGTGACATCAAATTCTGCACCAAATCCTGTCCCCATGGCTGTGAAGAGACTCCGAATTTCTTCGTTTGCAAGGATTTTATCCATGCTAGCTTTTTCAACGTTCAAGATCTTACCACGAATCGGCAAGATAGCTTGGAATTCACGGTTACGACCAGATTTAGCTGACCCACCAGCTGAGTCTCCCTCAACGATAAAGAGTTCGGTTTCAGCTGGGTTGTTCGAAGAACAGTCTGCTAGTTTTCCTGGAAGATTGGAAATTTCCAAACCAGATTTCTTGCGAGTGACTTCACGCGCACGCTTGGCAGCTACACGAGCCTTGGCAGCCAAAATCCCTTTTTCCACGATGCGCTTAGCAATCTGCGGATTTTCCATGAGAAAATCAGAGAAGGCATCGCTGAAGAGACGATTGGTAATCTTAACCACTTCGCTATTGCCCAGTTTGGTCTTGGTTTGTCCTTCAAACTGCGGATTTGGATGTTTAACTGAGATAACTGCAGTCAATCCTTCACGGACATCTTCCCCTGTCAGGTTGTCTTCATTGTCTTTTAGTAGTTTATTTTTGCGGGCATAATCATTGATAACACGTGTCAGTGCTGTACGGAAACCTTGCTCATGCGTACCACCTTCATGGGTGTGAATGTTATTGGCGAAACTCATGACGTTTTCGTGGTAACCAGTTGTGTACTGCATGGCTACTTCAACAGTAATATCATCCATCTCACCGTCTGTGTAGATTGGTGTATCAAAGATAACATCCTTGTTCTCGTTAATATACTCAACGTAGCTAGCGATTCCACCTTCATAGTGATAATGCTTGGTTTGTTCGAGACCTTCACGCTTATCTGTTATTGAGATTCGAAGTCCTCGGTTCAAAAAGGCTAGCTCTTGAATACGTTTGTTTAATTTGTCAAAGTCAAAAGTCGTTGTTTCTGTAAAAATCTCTGGATCTGGTGTGAAGTGAACTGTTGTTCCAGTTTTATCCGTATCTCCAACCACCTCAAGGTCAGCAACAACATGACCACGACGGTATTCTTGGTAATGAATCTTACCGTTTTTGTGAACATGCACATCTAGTTGCGTTGAGAGGGCATTTACTACGGAAGAACCTACTCCATGGAGACCACCTGAAACCTTGTATCCGCCACCGCCGAATTTTCCTCCAGCGTGAAGGACTGTAAAGACGGTCTCAACAGCGGGACGTCCTGTCTTTTCCTGAATGTCAACAGGAATTCCACGGCCGTCGTCCACAACGGTGATGGAATTATCTGGCTCAATAAAGACTTGGATGTGACTTGCAAATCCAGCTAAGGCTTCGTCAATTGAGTTATCAACAATTTCCCAGACTAGGTGGTGAAGACCTTCTTTTGAAGTCGATCCAATATACATACCTGGACGCATACGAACGGCTTCCAGCCCCTCCAAAACTTGAATTTGACTGGCATCATAATCCTGTGCCTGTTGATTTTTGATTTCTTCTGTCATTTTTTCCCTTTTCTTACATGTCTATTGCTTGTCTCAATGTCGCAACGTTTTTAAAAAGATAGGCATCTAAGCCAGCAGCTTTACCTGCTTCTATATCGATATTTCTGTCACCAATGACCAAACCGGATGTAATATGATATTTATCACGTAAATAAATCATGGACTCAGGATCTGGTTTCCGTTTAAAGCCAGAACTGGCAGTCACCACCTCAGTGAAGTAGTTGGCTATCTGGGTCTTTGCAAGAAGTTCTAGCACTTGGTCATTTCGATGAGAAACTAAGAAATGGCGGCCACCCTTGTCCGAAATGTCTTTGAGTAATTCTGTAATTCCCTCAAACAAAACTGGATGCTCTAGCTCACGCGCTTCATTTTCTTTATAGTTCTCTAAAAAATCCTCGATATCTGGTGCAAACTTCTCGATGGCAAAAGCTGTCGAAACTTTCAAGGCTTCGTAAACACGGTCGTGTTCTTGCTCAATACCATATTGGGCTAAGGTTTCTACAAAGGCTGCTGTAGAAGTCTCATAATTATCCAATAGGGTACCACCTAAATCCCATATATAGTCGTGATATTTCATACCCTTCATTATACCATTTTTTTATGAAAAAAGCGATGATTTCCTAGATTTTTCCAAGCAAAAAACGAGAGTTTAACCCTCGTTTTACTGTTGATTTTCAAAGACATCCCGATAGAGCATGCCGACTCGTAAACTTTCAGCATCTCCTCCCAACTGCTCCACCAATTCATAGGCAAAGGCAAGGGCAGTTGACGGTCCTCGGCTAGTTGTTAGATTACCATCTACAACCACTGTTTGCTTTTGATAAGTTCCGTCAGTAATGTTCTCCTGAACACCGTCATAACAGGTGAAGCACTTGTCTTTCAAAACACCTGCTTGATGGAGGGCGATTGGAGCTGCACAGATGGCCGAAATCTTCTTCCCTTCTTGGTTAAAGGCTTGAATTTCAGAAATGAGGGCTTGATTGTCTCGTAGGTGAGCTGAGCCTGGCATGCCACCTGGAAGAACGACCAAGTCATAGTCGGACAAATCGCCATCAAAGATACGGTCGGCTTTTACCTGAATGTCATGCGACCCTGTCACCTGCTCTTCAAATCCTACCATATCACAAGAAATGTTTGCTCGACGCAAGACATCGACTACTGTCAAGGCTTCAATTTCTTCAA